>NZ_JBOY01000066.1:0-71493 GCF_000647775.1 Pseudomonas sp. RL
AGTCCAGGCTGCATGAACGAACAGGCCCGCCATCTGGCGGGCCTGTTCGTTCTGGCCGCAGGTGCTATTGGCCGGCGATCTGCTCGGCGTTCAGCAGCTTGCGGGCATGGGCGACTTCCAGGGCCTCCATGGCGTTCGCCGGCGGCAGGCTGACGGCCCGTTGCAGGTGCTCCAACGCCTTGGCCCGTTCCTTCTTCCCGTACACGTAGTTCAGCGCGTTGGCGTACTCGTAGTGGCCGATGGGCAGGCTGTCGGCCTGCTGGAAGGAGCGCTGGAAGTAGTGCTCCATCTTGTCGGGGCTGGCGCCGTAGGTCATGCGGCCGACCAGCTTGCCCACCTTGCGGATCACGCCAGCGTGATAGCCGCCATACAGGGCCAGGGCGTAGGGATGCTTGGGGTGCTGCTTGAGCAGTTCATCCAGCTGATCCGGGATCTGCGAGGTGTAGCCGCGCTTGAGCACCACCGGCACGGACAGTTCCTCGCCCAGGCGAGCCTTGGCATACACGCCGCCGAACATGGCCACCGAGTCGGCGCGGATCAGCTCCCCGGCCTGTTCGTTGTATTCGATCACTTCCTCGAGCAGGCGGTGCTTCTCTTCCTGGCTGTCGGCCAGGAACATGGCGTAGATCACCTGGGCATACATGGCCGGCACCTGGCCGCCAATCCCCAGGGCCATGCCACGCGCCTTGGCTTCGGCGAAATCGCCACGGAACAGCAGACGCCAGACCTCCTGCAGCTCGGCTGCGTACACCTCCGCGTCTCCGGGCGCGCCGGAGAAGCCCGTTTCGGCCGTAGTGCGTTGCAGCGCTTCGGGATTTTCCTCCGCCATGCGGCGAACCCAGGCGGCGTCGGGGAACGGGTAATCGCCGAAGCCCAGGGTGAGGCGCGGCCACGCCTGGCGCAGCTTGTCGCCGCTGTAGTCGAAGGCGCTTTGGTCGTGGGGGAAGGCTTTCCAGTCGGGGTTGGCCTGTGCGCCGAGACTGAACAGGGCGAGCAGGACGAACAGGATGCGCATGGCGATTGAACCCTTGTTTATTGTTGTGATGGGTCGCCAGCATAGACAGGTGGCCGAGGCCGGCCGCCCCATCCTATGTTCTGTGCGGGGCGGGCCGGGTCGCGCTCGCCTGCGGTTCCTTGGGCGCGGCGTGCTGACGATACTGGTTTGGTGACAGGCCTGTGTGCTGGCGAAACAGTCGGGCGAAGAAACTGGCGTCGTCGTAACCCACTTCGTAACTGATGGTCTTGATGCTCTTGCGCGAGGCGCTGAGCAGGCTCTTGGCGGTTTCGATGCGCAGTCGCTGCAGGTAGTGCAGGGGCTTGTCGCCGGTGGCGGCCTGAAAGCGCCGCATGAAGTTGCGGATGCTCATGCCGTGGCGACTGGCGACGTCCTCGAGGCGGAATTTCTCGGTGTAATGCTCCTCCAGCCAGTGCTGGATCTGCAGGATGGCCATGTCGCGGTGCAGCTTCTGGCCGCCGAAGCCGATGCGCCCCGGCGTATAGCTGCGCTGCACCTCGTGCAGCACGTCGCGGGCGACGGTCTGGGCAATGTCCAGGCCGCAGAAACGCTCGATCAGGTGCAGATACAGGTCGCAGGCCGAGGTGCTGCTGGTGGTGCAGTACAGGCGGTCGGCGTCGGTCAGGTGTTTGTCGCGGTTGAGCTGCACCTGCGGAAAGCGTCGCGTGAACTCGTCGAAGAAGCGCCAGTAGGTGGTGGCCTCCTTGCCGTCCAGCAGGCCGGCCTGGGCGATCCAGAACACGCCGCTGGCTTCGCCGCACAGCGTGCTGCCGGCGGCGTGGCTGGCCTGCAGCCACTCGAGCACCTGGGGGTGGCGCTGACGAAGCGCATCGAAATCGCCCCAGAAGGCGGGCAGGACCAGAATGTCCGCAGCCTCGAGGCCGCCGTCGACAGGCAGGCGCACGCCGCTGAAGCTGCGTACCGGCTGACCGTCGGCGCTGACCAGGCGTGTCTGGAACGCCGGGGTGGTGCCCAGGCCCTGGCGCTTGCCCAGGCGCAGGCTGGCCATGTGGAACAGGTCGCAGGCTTGCATCAGGGTGGAAGCCAGGACGCCTTCGCAGGCCAGGATGCTGACCCGGCTGAGGGGGAGAGTTGGCATGCTCATTGTTGTTATTAAGGTGAATTAGCCAATGGGTGGCTGGATCGTCGGGTTTTTTGGCGCAACTGTCCAGTTTGAAGCCGGGCGCGGCTGACCTAGAGTCTGGACATCCATCGCAACGGCTATCAGGTGATAACAATGATTCCAAGAACCCTGTTCAGTGCTGACCACGAACTCTTCCGTGCCAGCGTTCGGAAGTTCCTCGAGCAACACGCCGTCCCCTTCCATGCGCAATGGGAGAAGGATGGACATGTGGATCGCGCCCTGTGGAGCAAGGCCGGCGAGGCGGGTCTGCTGTGTTCGCATATCCCGGAAGCCTATGGCGGCATGAGTGCTGACTTCCTCTACAGCGCCGTGGTGATCGAGGAGGTTGCCCTGCTCGGCCTGAGTGGCATCGGCTTCTCCCTGCATTCGGACATCGTGGCTCCATACCTGCTGCATTACGGCTCGGAGGAACAGAAGCAGCGTTACCTGCCGCGCATGGTGAGCGGAGAGCTGGTCAGCGCCATCGCCATGACTGAGCCGGGCGCCGGTTCCGACCTGCAGGGCGTGCGCACCAGCGCGGTGCTGGACGGTGATGAGTATGTGCTGAATGGCTCCAAGACCTTCATCACCAACGGCTGGCTGGCTGATCTGGTGGTCGTGGTGGCCAAGACCGATCCACAGGCTGGCGCACGGGGCACCAGCCTGTTCCTGGTGGAAAGCGGCACGCCGGGCTTCAGTCGCGGTCGGCGCCTGGAAAAAGTCGGCATGAAGGCTCAGGACACTTCGGAGCTGTTCTTCCAGGACGTGCGGGTGCCGAAGGAGAACCTGCTGGGTCAGCCGGGCATGGGCTTCGCCTACCTGATGCAGGAGTTGCCGCAGGAGCGCCTGACGGTCGGCGTCGGCGCGCTGGCCTCGGCCGAGGCAGCGTTGCGCTGGACCCTCGACTACACCCGCGAACGCAAGGCGTTCGGCAAGGCGGTGGCAGACTTCCAGAACACCCGCTTCAAGTTGGCGGAAATGGCGGCGGAGATCCAGGTGGGTCGGGTGTTCACCGACCGCTGTCTGGAACTGCATCTGCAGGGCAAGTTGGATGTGCCGACGGCGGCGATGCTCAAGTACTGGTCGACCGAGCTGCAGTGCCGCGTGCTGGACGAATGCGTGCAGCTGCATGGCGGCTACGGTTACATGTGGGAATACCCGGTGGCGCGCGCCTGGGCGGATGCCCGTGTGCAGCGCATCTATGCGGGGACCAACGAAATCATGAAGGAGATCATCGCGCGGTCGCTGTGATCCGCGAGACAGGCCATGGTTGCTCGTTACGACGCCGATCCACATTGTTTTCCTGGCTGGGACGGTACCGTCGCCGGGGCGCGCCGACTGCAGCAACAGCTCGCGGCGCAGGTGCGGCTGCGGGACGAGTTTCCCGTGCCGCTGCGCCTGATTGCCGGGCTGGATGTCGGCTTCGAGGAGCGGGGCAGCATCACTCGGGCGGTGGCGGTGCTGCTGGATGCCGAGAGCGCCGAAGTGCTGGCCGAAGTGGTGGTGCGGCGCGCGACCAGCATGCCGTATATCCCGGGGTTGCTGTCCTTTCGCGAGCTGCCGGCGCTGCTGCAGGCGTTGGGTGAGCTGCCGCATCGGCCTGATTTGCTGTTTATCGACGGGCAGGGTATTGCGCATCCACGACGGCTGGGCATTGCGGCTCACCTGGGAATAGTGGCGGACCTGCCGAGCATCGGCGTGGCCAAGACGCTGCTGGTTGGCGCCGCCGGACCGCTGGGGGAGAAGCGGGGCGAACGGAGTCAGCTGCTCGACGGTGAAGAGCAGGTGGGCTGGCTGCTGCGCAGCAAGGATGGCGTGCGACCGTTGGTCGTCTCGCCTGGGCATCGGGTAAGCCTGTGCAGCGCGCCCGATCTGGTGCTGCGCTACGTGACGCGCTACCGGCTGCCGGAGCCCACGCGCCTGGCCGACAGGTTGGCCTCGCGGCGCGTTTCTGGGATGCGCTAGTTGCAATTTTCCGAGGCTTGGGCATAATCCCGCGACTTTCCCGCGGGGACCGCCTAGCTCCTCGGGAAATAGGTGGGGATGCCTAGCCCGCCGCGCGATTCCTTGTTCTGCCAATGCGGACGCGAAGACCCGAGCCCCCGATAGCGTCTGCCGCGGCCCGGCCCTGGCCTTGCCAGGGTACGTACTATTCAGTAAGATTCGCCGTCTTATTTTCAGGGCGGCCCCTGAGGCTTATAACGAATGAAAACTTTTTCTGCTAAACCGGAAACCGTAAAGCGCGACTGGTACGTCGTCGACGCTGCCGGTCAGACCCTGGGTCGTCTGGCCACTGAAATCGCGAGCCGTCTGCGTGGCAAGCACAAGCCGGAATACACCCCGCACGTTGATACCGGCGACTACATCGTCGTGATCAATGCCGAGCAGGTACGTGTCACCGGCGCCAAGGCCACCGACAAGAAGTACTACTCGCACTCCGGCTTCCCGGGCGGCATCAAGGAAATCAATTTCGAGAAGCTGATCGCCAAGGCTCCCGAGCGTGTGATCGAGACCGCGGTCAAGGGCATGCTGCCCAAGAACCCGCTGGGTCGCGACATGTATCGCAAGCTGAAGGTGTACAAGGGTTCCGTGCACCCGCACGCCGCTCAGCAGCCTCAAGAACTGAAGTTTTAACGGGAATAGCTCATTATGTCGGCGACTCAAAATTACGGCACTGGCCGTCGCAAGACTGCTACCGCTCGCGTCTTCCTGCGTCCGGGTACTGGCAAGATCACCATCAACAACCGCACCCTGGAAAACTTCTTCGGTCGTGAAACCGCTCGCATGGTGGTTCGCCAGCCGCTGGAGCTGACCGAAAACACCGAGAAGTTCGACGTGTACGTCACCGTTCTGGGTGGCGGTGTGAGTGGCCAGGCTGGCGCCATTCGCCACGGTATCACCCGTGCGCTGATCTCCTACGACGAAACCCTGCGCAGCTCGCTGCGCAAGGCCGGTTACGTGACTCGCGACGCCCGCGAAGTCGAGCGTAAGAAGGTCGGTCTGCGCAAGGCGCGCAAGCGTCCGCAGTACTCCAAGCGCTAACTTCGGTTACCGCTTCAGAAGACGCCCGGTCCTTATGGATCGGGCGTTTTTTTATGCGGCAAAAACACTCGTGCGACAACGTGCCACAGCCCGGGAAGCCGCGTGGCTCAAGGGTTTTGCCCAGGCTGTTACCTTGCCAGCAGGGGGGCTTTTCTTTAACATTCAGCAAATTTTTCGGGCTCGTCCTTGAAAATTTACTTCAAGACCCGGGCTCAACCGGGTCGCAAAGCTGATGGGAGACGACTGAATGAGCAATGACGGCGTGAATGCTGGCCGGCGTCGCTTCCTGGTCGCAGCCACCTCCGTGGTGGGTGCGGCTGGAGCGGTGGGGGCAGCGGTCCCGTTCGTGGGATCGTGGTTCCCGAGCGCCAAGGCCAAGGCCGCAGGTGCACCGGTGAAGGTGAATATCAGCAAGATCGAACCGGGCCAGCAGATGGTCGCCGAATGGCGTGGCCAGCCCGTATTCATCCTGCGTCGCACCGAAGAAACGCTGAAGAACCTGACTGGTCTGGAAGGCACCGTGGCCGACCCGGCTTCGCAGGCTTCCGAGCAGCCGGCTTATGTGGATCCGAAGCACCGCGCCATCAAGCCGGAAATTCTGGTGGTGGTCGGTCTGTGCACTCACCTGGGTTGCGCACCCTCCTTCCGTCCCGAAGTGGCTCCGGCCGACCTGGGCGCCGACTGGATGGGCGGCTATTTCTGCCCGTGCCACGGTTCCAAGTATGACCTGGCCGGTCGCGTCTACAAGGCGCAGCCCGCTCCCTTGAACCTGCCGGTGCCGCCGCATTCGTATGAGTCGGATGACGTCATCGTCATCGGTGTGGACCAGGAGAACGCCTGATGAGCAAATTCATGGAATGGGTCGATGCCCGCTTCCCCGCGACCAAGATGTGGGAAGACCATCTGTCTAAGTACTACGCCCCGAAGAACTTCAACTTCTTCTACTTCTTCGGCTCCCTGGCGCTGCTGGTCCTGGTAAACCAACTGCTGACCGGCATCTGGCTGACCATGAGCTTCACCCCCAGCGCCGAAGAGGCCTTCGCATCCGTCGAGTACATCATGCGCGACGTGGAGTACGGCTGGATCCTGCGCTACCTGCACTCCACCGGCGCTTCCGCGTTCTTCGTGGTGGTGTACCTGCACATGTTCCGCGGCCTGCTTTACGGTTCCTACCAGAAGCCGCGTGAGCTGGTGTGGATCTTCGGCATGCTGATCTACCTGGCGCTGATGGCCGAAGCCTTCATGGGCTACCTGCTGCCCTGGGGCCAGATGTCCTACTGGGGCGCCCAGGTGATCATCTCGCTGTTCGGTGCCATCCCGGTGATCGGTGCCGACCTGACCGAGTGGATCCGTGGTGACTACCTGATCTCCGGCATCACCCTGAACCGCTTCTTCGCACTGCACGTGATCGCGCTGCCGATCGTCCTGCTGGGTCTGGTTGTGCTGCACATCCTCGCGCTGCACGAAGTGGGCTCCAACAACCCGGATGGCGTCGACATCAAGAAGACCAAGGACGAGAATGGCGTTCCGCTGGACGGCATCCCGTTCCACCCCTACTACACCGTCAAGGACATCGTCGGCGTGGTGGTCTTCCTGTTCGTGTTCTGCGCCGTGGTGTTCTTCTTCCCGGAAATGGGCGGCTACTTCCTGGAGAAGCCCAACTTCGAAGAAGCCAACCCGCTGAAGACGCCTGCGCACATCGCTCCGGTCTGGTACTTCACCCCCTTCTACGCCATCCTGCGCGCCGTGCCGGACAAGCTGCTGGGCGTGGTCGCCATGGGCGCCGCCATCGCCGTGCTGTTCGTGCTGCCGTGGCTGGACCGCAGCCCGGTCAAGTCCATGCGCTACAAGGGCTGGCTGAGCAAGATCTGGCTGGTGGTTTTCTGCATCAGCTTCGTGATCCTGGGCGTGCTGGGTGTACTGGCGCCGACCGATGGCCGCACCCTGCTGGCGCGGATCTGCACCGTGCTGTATTTCGCCTACTTCCTCCTGATGCCGTTCTACACGCGCATGGAGAAGACCAAACCCGTTCCGGAAAGGGTGACTGGCTGATGAAAAAGCTCTTCGCTGCACTGATGTTTTCCGTTCTGCCGCTGACCGCCATGGCGGCAGGGCCGGAGGTTCCGCTGGACAAGGTGGATATCGACCTGACCGACAAGGCGGCGCTGCAGGATGGTCTGAAAACCTTCGCCAACTACTGCATGGGCTGCCATGGCGCCAAGTTCCAGCGCTATGAGCGGGTGGCCAACGACCTGGGCATTCCGGAAGAAGTCATGATGGAAAACATCGTCTTCTCCGATGCCAAGATCGGCGACCACATGAAGATCGGCATGCAGCCGTCCGACGCCAAGGTCTGGTTCGGTGCCGCACCGCCGGACCTGACCCTCGTGGCGCGCGTACGCGGCACCGATTGGCTGTATACCTACCTGCGCACTTTCTACGAAGATCCGAAGCGTCCGCTGGGTGCCAACAACGTGGTCTTCCCGAACGTGGGCATGCCCAACGTGCTGTCCGACCTGCAGGGTCGCCAGGTGATTGGCTGCAAGCAGGTGCAAGTGGTCGAGAATGGCAAGAAGGTCTTCGATCCGCTGACCGGCACCCCGGTCACCGAAGAGGCGTGCGATCAGCTGACCATCGTCCCGGGCACTGCCAAGCAGACCGAGGCCGAGTTCGACGAGACCGTCAAGAACCTGGTGACCTTCCTGGCCTACTCGGCCAACCCGGTCAAGCTGGAGAGCCAGCGCATCGGCACCTACGTGCTGCTGTTCCTGGCGTTCTTCTTCGTGGTGGCCTACCTGCTCAAGCGTGAGTACTGGAAGGACGTCCACTGATCACTCGCTGATCTGACCGAAAGCGCGCGCGCCCCATGGCGCGCGCGCTTTTTTCCGTTTATCGACTTCCGTTTTCAGGAGGGACGCCATGGCCGCCAATCGTCTGGCCTGCTTTTCCGATCCCGCCAATCATTACAGCCACCGGGTTCGCCTGGTGCTGGCTGAGAAGAGCGTTACCGCTCACATCATCGACGTTCCTGCTGGCCAATGTCCTGCCGAGCTGCTGGAGGCCAATCCCTACGGAGAGGTGCCGGCACTGGTGGACCGCGATCTGGCGCTGTTCGAGCCGGGCGTCCTGCTCGAGTATCTTGAGGAGCGCTATCCTCACCCCGCGCTGTTGCCCAGCTATCCGCTGGCGCGCGCCAATGTCCGCCTGCTGATGCACCGTATCCAGCGCGACTGGTGTGCCAAGGTCGATGCGATTCTCGACCCGTCACGAAGCGACGAGGCTAGGGAGCAGGCACGCCAGGCGTTGCACGACAGCCTGACAAGCATCGCTCCGGTGTTCGCCGGCAAGCCGTTCTTCCTGAGCGACGAGCCAACCCTGGCGGACTGCTGCCTGCTGCCAGTGCTGTGGCGTCTGCCGCTGCTGGGCGTGGAGCTGCCGCGCACCGCCAAGCCCCTGCTTGACTATATGGAGCGGGCCTTTGCGCGCCCGGCGTTCCAGGCCAGTCTTTCCAACCAAGAGCGCGAGATGCGCTGACCCAGACAGGAGCCGTCGCATGAAATCCAGTCGCCCCTACCTGCTGCGTGCCCTCTACGAGTGGATCGTGGACAACGATTGCACGCCGCACCTGCTGGTGGACGCCGAATATCCTCAGGTTCGTGTGCCTGCCGGCTATGCCCAGGATGGGCAGATTGTGCTCAATGTGTCGCCCGGTGCGGTGCGCCAGCTGCACATGGACAACGAGGGCATCAGTTTCGAGAGCCGCTTCGGTGGTGTCGCCCATGGCATCTACCTGCCGATTGCCTCGGTGCTCGCCATCTATGCCCGCGAGAACGGACAAGGCATGGTGTTCGAGCTGGAGGCTCCCGACGTAGAGGCAGCGGAAGATGAGGATGATCTGCCACCGCCGGAAACGCCGCGCCCGGGTGGTCGGCCCAGCCTGAAAGTGGTCAAGTGACCGCTGTCCATGGAAATGCACAAGGGCGCCAGAGGCGCCCTTGTTGTCAGTACGTTCAGTCGGTGTACTGGAATAGCCTGACGATGCGCTGGACGCCCGAGACGTTCTGGGCAACGGCGGTTGCCTGGTTGGCCTGGGCGCGAGTGACAATGCCCATCAGGTAGACGATGCCATTTTCGGTGACCACCTTGATGTGGCTGCTGGGTACGCCGCTGGTTACCAGCATGCTGCTCTTGATACGCGTGGTCAGCAGCGAGTCGTTGCTGCGTGCCAACGCCGACGCCGGCTGCTGGATCTGCAGCTCGTTGTGCACCTTCTTGACACCCACCACCAGGCGGGCGGCCTGCTCGGCCTGGTCGCGCAACTCCGCGCGCGGGGTCTGCCCAGCGAGCAGGATCACGCCGTTGTAGGCGGTCACCACCACGCGCGAAGTAGGCGCCGCCAGGTCCGGGTTGGCGTCCTGGATACGCGAGAGAACCTTGGGTTCGAGGAATTGATCGTCAATCTTGTTGCCGATACTGCGGTTGCCGCACCCGGTCAGTACCAGCGCCAGGGTCAGGAAAACGAGGATCAGCGGATTGCGCGTCATTCTTCACTCCCGAACAGTTGGGTGTCGATCTGGTCGCACAGGCAGTGGATCACCAGCAGGTGGACCTCCTGGATACGGGCGGTGACCTTGGCGGGCACGCGAATCTCCACGTCTTCGGGCAGCAGCAGCGAGGCCATGCCACCCCCGTCGCGGCCGGTCAGGGCGACCACGGTCATCTCCCGATCATGGGCGGCCTGGATGGCCTGGATCACGTTGGCCGAATTGCCGCTGGTGGAGATGGCCAGCAGCACGTCGCCCGGCTGTCCGAGGGCGCGAATCTGCTTGGAGAAGACTTCGTTGTAACTGTAGTCGTTGGCAATCGACGTGATGGTCGAGCTGTCGGTGGTCAGCGCCACGGCGGGGAGGCTCGGGCGCTCGCGCTCGAAGCGGTTGAGCAGTTCCGAGGAGAAGTGCTGGGCATCGCCAGCCGAACCGCCGTTGCCGCAGGAGAGGATCTTGCCCTCGTTGAGCAGGGCCCGGACCATCGCCTGACTGGCCTGCTCGATGTAGGGGATCAGCACTTCCATGGCACGCTGCTTGGTTTCGATGCTGGCCTGGAAGTGCTGGCGGATACGGGATTGCATGTCCATCGAGTGTTGACCTTTGAATGGCGGCTTTATCAGGAGTCGAACGCGTTGCGGATCCAGTCCGGGGGTTGGGTCGCTTGATCGTGGCCCAGGGCGACCACGTCGAAACGGCAAGGGTTGTTCGCCCAGCGCTGTTCGCGCTGCAGGAACAGTTGTGCGGCGATGACAAGCCGTTGGCGCTTGCGCCAGTCGATGCTTTCAATCGCGCCACCCCATGCGCGGTGTCGGCGGTAGCGGACTTCGACGAATACTACTGTATCGCCGTCGAGCATGACCAGATCGAGCTCGCCGCGCCGGCACCGCCAGTTCTGGCTGAGCAGGCGCAGCCCCTGCTGGAGCAGGTAGCGGCAGGCCAGCGCCTCGGCCTCGCGGCCGCGCTGTCCAGCGGTGCCGCCCTGCATCAGTAGACGTAATCCGGCAGGCGGCGGATCCGGCCATTCTGGATCTGGGCCCAGGGGAGTTCGCGCTCGATGCGCTGCTGCTCGGTCAGGCTGAGTGTGCCGGTCTGGCCGTGAATGCGGGTCTCCGGCAGTGCCTTGAGCTGCGAAAGGCGCGGCGCCAGCAGATAGGCGTCGATACCCATGGCGTAGAGCCGGCCGAGGCTGCCGCTGGCCTGCGGCCATTGGCGGGCGACCTGCTCGCGCAGCGGATTGTGCTCGTCGAGGAGCCAGGGGGTTTCGCTGAAGCGGATGCCGTTCAGGTCTTGCAGCTGGGTGCCGTCGCGGCTGCCGGTATACAGATGGGAAGTCGCATACACGGGCACGTCGCCAGCGTACTGGAAGGTCAGGGTCGGGCGAATCTGCTGGGCCTGCAGCGGTGTCGCGGCCAGGAAGATGAAGTCGACGTCGGCGCGTCGCGCCGGTTCCGCCGCAAACTCGACGCCCAGCACTTCCTTCAGGCGTTGGGCGCGTGCCTCACTTTGCCGCAACTGGAACAGGTCGGCGATCTGCTGGGCCAGTTGCACCGGTTGGTCGATGCGCTTGGCGGCCAGCAGTGTGCCGCCCTGTTGTTGCCAGCCGCGGTTGAAGGCCGCCAGTACGCGATCGCCCCACTCGCCGCGCGGCACCAGTGCCACGGCGCGACGCATGCCGTCCTGCCAGGCGCGCCGGGCGGCGGACAGCGCCTCGTCTTCGGCGGCCAGGCCGAACTGGAAGAGCTGGGCGGGACCGGATTCGTTGCTGTCGTCGTAGTTGAGCGCCAGGGTCATGATCGGCAGCTGCGGCAGTTGGCCCAGGTCCTTGACCAGGTTCTTCTCCAGGGGGCCGACCACCAGTTGGATGCCTTGCGCCTTCGCCAGGGTGTAGAAGTTGTCCAGCGAGACGATCTCGGTGGAGTCGAACAGAATCACCTCGGGCGGGTTCTGGCCGGTCTGCTGGGCGTGGTAATAGGCGGACATGAAGCCGTCGCGCAGGGCGCGTGACACATTCGCCAGTTGGCCCTGCATGGGCAGCAGCAGGGCAATCTTGCGCAGCGGTTCGGCGGGCAGCTCCTTGAGCTTGCGCAGCGGCTCGGGCAGGTTCAGCGCGGCGGGGTGCTGCGGGTTGGCGCTCAGCCAGCGGTCGATGCCGGCCTGCTGCATTTCCACCGTCAGCGCGTCTCGCACGGCAATGCCCAGGGTCAGCCAGCCGGCCAGATCGCCCTCGCTGGGGGTGGTCAGCTGCGTGCCGTTGAGGCGCGCCACCAGGGACCAGATCGCCTCGTGGTTTTCCTCGGCGGGCTGGCCCGTGAGCAGGGGGGCGGCGAAAACCCGCTCGCGGGTGGCGTCCAGCAGTTGGTTGTCCTCCTCCAGCGCGCGCGCCCTGGCCATGTGGGCGCGAATCTGCAAGTCGTTCGGCAAGCGGCCGATCTGCTCAAGGCTCGGATGCTGGAGGAACTGCCAGGCCGCCTGGGGGCGCTGGCGATAGAGCGAGAGTTCGGCATTGAGAATGCTGGCCAGCGCCTGCTCGGTACGCCCCAGCTGATCGAGCGGCACCTGCTGAATGATATGGGCGGCGCGTAGGGGATTGCCCAAGGCATAGGATTTGTCCGCGGCGGCCAGGCGCAGTTGGGCGGCTTCCTTGGGCGAGCTTTGCGCAGCCTTGAGCAGCAGTTGGTCGACACTGGCTTGCGGCGTCTTGGGCAGGTCGCCGGCAGGCGGCTTTGGCGTACCGGAGCAGGCGGCCAGCAGGCCGAGCAGGCACAAGACCGAGAGCAGACGCAGGCGAGAGATCATGGGTCGGTTTCCGATGCGCTGGCAAAAGGGACCCTGGATTGTACTCAAGGCTTGCGGGGTTCGCGATGTGGAATTGGCAAACCGAGTACACTGTGCGTTTTTTCAGGCTGGAGGTGTTCCGTGGCCGACCCGACGTCCGCTGGCGTGCTGTATGTGGTAGCCACGCCCATTGGCAATCTCGACGACATCAGTGCGCGGGCGCTGCGCGTCCTGGGCGATGTGGCCCTGATCGCCGCCGAGGATACGCGTCATTCCCAGCGCCTGTTGCAGCACTTCGGGATCACGACGCCACTGCAGGCCTGCCATGAACACAACGAGCGCGAGCAGGGGGGGCGTTTCCTGAGTCGCCTGCTGGCCGGGGATGACGTGGCATTGATCTCGGACGCCGGAACACCGCTGATCTCGGATCCGGGCTTCCATCTGGTGCGCCAGGCGCGCGCGGCAGGGGTTCGCGTGGTGCCGGTGCCCGGACCCAGTGCGCTGATCACGGCCCTGTCCGCGGCCGGGTTGCCATCCGACCGCTTCATCTTCGAGGGCTTCCTTCCTGCCAAGGCCGCCGGTCGGCGGGCGCGCCTGGAGGCGCTGCGCGAGGAGCCGCGCACGCTCATCTTTTATGAGGCGCCGCATCGTCTGCTGGAAAGTCTGGAAGCACTGCGCGACACGCTGGGCGCCGAGCGGCAGGTCGTGCTGGCCCGCGAACTGACCAAGACGTTCGAGACGCTCAAGGGGCTGCCGGCGGGCGAGCTGTGTGAATGGGTGCGCGCCGATGCCAATCAGCAGCGTGGTGAGTGCGTCCTGCTGGTGGCTGGCTGGCAGGCACCCGAGGGGGACGAGGCGGTCTCTGCCGAAGCCCTGCGGGTGCTGGATCTGCTGCTGGCCGAGCTGCCAGTCAAGCGTGCGGCGGCGTTGGCGGCGGAGATCACCGGGGCGCGCAAGAATCTCCTCTACCAGGTGGCGCTGGAGCGGCAATCCAAGTAACCTTCGCGCCGAGAGTCGGCCGGGCAGTCGCCGCCTTCGCAAGAAGGGGGAGGAAAGTCCGGGCTCCGCAGGGCAGAGTGCCAGGTAACGCCTGGGAGGCGCGAGCCTACGGAAAGTGCCACAGAAAACTACCGCCTAAGCGCGCAAGTGCCGGTAAGGGTGAAAAGGTGCGGTAAGAGCGCACCGCACGGCTGGTAACAGTCCGTGGCTAGGCAAACCCCACTCGGAGCAAGACCAAATAGGGATCCATTGGCGTGGCCCGCGCTGGATCCGGGTAGGTTGCTAGAGGTGGTCAGTGATGGCCATCGTAGATGAATGACTGTCCTCGACAGAACCCGGCTTACAGGCTGACTCTCTCTTTTTATTTCCATCCGCACCCTGGCGGATATCCTGCGTCGCGCAGTTAAGGCAATGCTTCAAGTTCCTGCCCTATCCACATAAACGCCATCGCTATCGTGCGGCGGGCGCCTTTTGCGCTTCGTCTCAAATATTTCCACTCGTCGCTAAATTCCTGGCCTGCAAGGGTTTTCTGCCTTTGGGCAACCTTGACGCTGGGCAAGGCGCGTTCCTATAGTGTGTTCAAGTGGTGCAAAGTGGCAGGAAGTGGGTAGTGCAGGCATGACCAGCTAATCAGAGTGGGGAAGCGTCGACGTGTTTCGCGGAGCCAACGCAGTCAGCCTGGATGCCAAGGGGCGCCTCGCAATGCCGAGTCGGCATCGTGACGAGCTCTCTTCGCGCTGTGGTGGCCAGTTGGTGGTGACTGTCGACGCGTTGGATCCCTGCCTGTGCATCTACCCCCTGCCCGAATGGGAGCGGATCGAGACCACGCTGTGCGCTCTGCCTTCGCTGCACGAGGAAACCCGCCGCCTGAAGCGTCTGCTGATCGGCAACGCCGTTGACCTGGAGCTGGATGGCAGCGGGCGCCTGCTGATACCGCCGCGGCTGCGCGAGTACGTTGGCCTGGACAAGCACGTCATGCTGGTAGGCCAGCTGAACAAGTTTCAGCTGTGGGATGAACAAGCCTGGAACGCCATGGAGCAGGCCGACCGTGAAGCCGTCAAGAAGCCCGGCGGTATGCCGGCTGAATTGCTCGATCTGACTCTGTGACTATGACCAGCACCTTTCGCCACATCACCGTATTGCTGGAGGAAGCCGTCGACGCGCTGGGCGTGCGTCCGGACGGCTGCTATCTGGACGGCACCTTCGGACGCGGCGGTCACAGTCGCCGCATTCTCGAACAGCTGAACGAGCGGGGGCACCTGCTCGGCTTCGACAAGGATCCCCTGGCCATCGCCACCGGGCAGGCGCTGATGGCTGAAGACCCGCGCTTCACCATCGTGCAACGCAGCTTCGCCGAGCTCGGCCAGGCCGTGACCGAGCAGGGCCTACAGGGGCGCATCGCCGGCGTACTGCTGGACCTCGGTGTGTCGTCCCCGCAACTGGACGATCCCGAGCGCGGCTTCAGCTTCCTCAATGATGGTCCGCTGGACATGCGCATGAATCCGGGGCTGGGACAGAGCGCCGCCGACTGGATCGCTTCGGCTGATGAAGAGGAAATTGCCCGGGTCTTCAAAGATTACGGCGAGGAGCGTTTCGCCCGGCGCATGGCAAAGGCCATCGTCCAGCGGCGCGCCGAGAAGCCCTTTACCCGCACGGCCGACCTGGCCGCGGTGATCACCGAGGCCAACCCGGCCTGGGAGAAGGGCAAGAACCCGGCCACGCGGGCGTTCCAGGGGCTGCGCATCCATATCAACAACGAGCTGGGCGATCTGGAGCAGGGGCTCGAGGCAGCCCTTGACGTGCTTGAGGTGGGCGGACGTCTGGTGGTGATCAGCTTCCACTCCCTCGAAGATCGCATCGTCAAACAGTTCATGCGGCGCCAGGCCAAGGGCGAGGCCGATACGCTGCCTCGCGATCTGCCGATTATTCCCAAGGCCTTCGAGCCGCGTCTGAAGCTGCTCGGCAAGCCACAATATGCCTCCGAGGCCGAAGTCCGTGCCAATCCGCGCTCACGCAGCGCGGTGATGCGTGTGGCGGAGAAGTTGCGGTGAATGCCCATCGGCGGCTTCCCCGAGGCAGCCTGCTGCTGCCGGCGCTGTTCGCGGCCATCGTGCTGTCCGCCCTGGCGGTCACCTGGTCGGCGCACCACCATCGGCAACGGGTCAACCTGCTGTACGGGGAGCTCAACGAGCGTGACCGTGTGCTGGCGGAGTGGGGCCGGCTGGTGCTGGAGCAAAGCACCTGGACGGCCCATAACCGTATCGAGACTCTGGCCACCGAGCGGCTCGGCATGCGCATTCCCGAGCCCGCCGACGTCCAACTGGTGCGGCCATGATCGGGCTATTCGGCAAACACCTCGTCGGGCGTTTCGGCCTGGTCCTGGCGCTGTTCGCGCTGATGGTGGCCGCAGTCGCGTGGCGCATCATCGACCTGCATGTGTTCGAGCAGGACTTCCTCCAGCATCAGGGGGACGCCCGCAGCGTGCGGCATATACCCATCCCGGCGCACCGCGGCGTAATCACCGATCGGCATGGTGAGCCGCTGGCGGTCAGCACCCCGGTCTCCACCCTGTGGGGCAACGGGCGGGAACTCAAGGAAGTGCCGGAGCGCTGGTCGCAGCTGGCCCAGGCGCTCGGCCAGAGCCCGCAACGGCTGGCGGAACGTCTCGAGAAATCGGCCGATCGCGACTTTCTCTACCTGGCGCGAGGCCTGACCCCGGAGCAGGGCGAGGCGGTGATGGCGCTGAAGATTCCGGGTGTCTACCACATGGAAGAGTTCCGCCGTTTCTATCCGGCGGGCGAGGTGGCCACTCATGTGGTGGGCTTCACCGATGTGGACGACGTGGGGCGCGAAGGCATCGAGCTGGCCTTCAACGAGTGGCTGGCCGGGGTCCCGGGGCAGCGTCAGGTCATCAAGGACCGTCGCGGTCGTGTGGTGCGCGACGGCGATGTCGTGCGCAACGCCAAGCCGGGTGGCAACATTGAGCTGTCCATCGACATGCGCCTGCAGTACCTGGCGCATCGGGAATTGCGCAACGCCCTGCATGAGTTCGGTGCCCGTGCCGGCAGCCTGGTCATGGTGGACGTGAAGAGCGGCGAAATCCTCGCCATGGTCAACCAGCCGACCTACAACCCCAACAACCGCAAGCAGCTCGATCCGGCGGCGATGCGCAACCGCGCCATGATCGATGCCTTCGAGCCGGGCTCCACCGTCAAGCCGTTCACCATCGCGGCAGCGCTGGGCACCGGTCGCTGGCAGCCGGACTCCGTGGTTGACACCACGCCCGGCTGGATGCGTCTGGGCCGCTACACCATCCGCGACGTGTCGCGCGGCGGCAAGCTCGACCTCACCGGCATCCTCAAGAAGTCCAGCAACATCGGCATCAGCAAGATCGCCCTGGATATCGGCGCCGGGCCGGTCCACGCCATGATGCGTTCCGCCGGTTTCGGCGAGATCACCGGCCTGGGCTTCCCTGGCGAGCGCGCCGGCGTACTGCCCAACCACCGCATCTGGAACGAGGCGGAAACCGCCACCCTGGCCTATGGCTACGGCCTGTCGGTCACGGCCGTGCAGCTGGCCCATGCCTATGCCGCGCTGGGCAACGAAGGGCGCAGCGTGCCGCTGTCGCTGATGCGGCGCGGGCGGCCCGAGGGCGGCCATCAGGTCATGGATCCGGCGATTGCCCGCGAGGTGCTGCACATGCTGCGCGCTGTGGTTGAAGAGCCGGGCGGCGGCGGCACCCGCGCCCAGGTGCCCGGCTACCAGGTGGGCGGCAAAAGCGGCACGGCCAAGAAGGTTTCCAGCAGTGGCGGCTACACCGACGATGCCTACCGCTCGTTCTTCGCCGGCCTGGCTCCGCTCAGCAACCCGCGCATCGCCGCCGTGGTGGTGCTCGACGAGCCCAGCAAGGGCGGCTACTACGGCGGACTGGTCTCGGCACCGGTGTTTGGCCGCGTCATGGCCGGCGCTCTGCGTCTGATGAACATTACCCCTGACAACCTGCCGACGGTGGAGCGTACCGCCGGCACCAGCGCCGGCAAAGGAGGGCGTATCTGATGCCCATGCCGCTCAACCAACTGCTTCCCCAGGCCCAATCGGGGACGCTGATCCGTGAACTGACCCTGGACAGCCGCAAGGTTCGCCCCGGCGATCTGTTTCTCGCCGTGCCTGGCACCAGCCAGGACGGGCGCGCGCACATCGCCGATGCCCTGGCCCATGGTGCGGCCGCCGTGGCTTATGAAGCTGAAGGCGCGCCGCCGCTGTCAGCTGGGGCGGGCGCAGAGCTGCTGCCGGTGCGCGGGCTCGCCGGGCAGTTGTCGGCCATTGCCGGGCGGTTTTATGGCGAGCCTAGCCGCAGCCTCAACCTGATTGGTGTGACCGGCACCAACGGCAAGACCAGTGTCAGTCAGCTGCTGGCCCAGGCCCTGGACCTGCTCGGCCAGCGCTGCGGCATCATCGGCACCCTGGGTACCGGCTTCCATGACGCCCTGGAAAGCGGCCGGCACACGACCCCCGACCCGCTGGCCGTGCAGGCCACGCTGGCCCGTCTGCACAGGGCAGGCGCCAAGGCGGTGGCGATGGAGGTGTCGTCCCACGGGCTGCAGCAGGGTCGCGTGGCTGCGCTGGCCTTCGATATTGCAGTGTTCACCAACCTGTCCCGCGACCATCTGGATTACCACGGCAGCATGGAAGCCTACGGTGCCGCCAAGGCGCGCTTGTTCGAGTGGCCCGGGCTGGCCTGCCGGGTGATCAATCTCGACGATGCGTTTGGTCGTGAGCTGGCTGCGCGTCCTGGCGCCCGGCTGCTGGGTTACAGCCTGGAAGATGTCGGCGCCGCGGTGCACTGCCGCAACATTCGCTTCGACGACGAAGGCGTCAGCGCGGAGCTGATCACGCCGCAGGGCAAAGGCCTGCTACGTAGCGCGCTGCTGGGTCGTTTCAATCTCAGCAACCTGCTGGCGGTCATCGGCACGCTGCTGGCCATGGAATATTCGCTGGACAGTATCCTGCGCCTGTTGCCCCGCCTGCGCGGTCCGGTCGGGCGCATGCAACGGCTGGGTGGGGGCGACAAGCCGCTGGTCGTCGTGGACTACGCGCACACGCCGGATGCCCTGGAGAAGGTCCTCGAAGCCCTGCGTCCGCATGTCAAGGGTCGCCTGTTCTGCCTGTTCGGCTGCGGTGGCGACCGGGATCGCGGCAAGCGCCCGCTGATGGCCGCTGTCGCCGAGCGGCTCGCCGATGGCGTGCTGGTCACCGACGACAACCCGCGCAGCGAGGAGCCGTTGGCCATTCTCGACGAGATCCGTGGCGGCTTCGTCCATCCCGAGGCGGTGCGATTCGTGCCGGGGCGTGGCGAGGCGATCGCCCAGCTGATCGGCGAAGCCGCTGCCGATGACGTGCTGCTGCTGGCCGGCAAGGGTCACGAGGACTACCAGGAGATTGCCGGCGTGCGCCATCCCTTCTCCGATCTTGACGAGGCGACCGCCGCCCTGGCGCGCTGGGAGGCCGCTCATGCTTGAAGTCCTGCGCCTCAGTCAGCTGGTCGAGCCCTTGCAGGGGCGCCTGGAAAACGGCGATGCCTCATTCGGCGCGGTGTCTACCGATAGCCGCGCCATCCAGCCCGGCCAGCTGTTCATCGCCCTGGTCGGACCGCGCTTCGACGGCCATGACTATCTTGCCGATGTGGCGGCCAAGGGCGCGGTGGCGGCCTTGGTCTCGCGGCGGGTTCCCGAGGTGGATCTGCCGCAACTGGTGGTGGCCGATACCCGCCTGGCGCTGGGGCGACTGGGTGCGCTCAATCGCGATGCGTTCAAGGCGCCGCTGGCAGCGGTGACCGGCTCCAGCGGCAAGACCACCATCAAGGAGCTGCTCGCCAGCATCCTGCGTGCCGGCCTTCACGGCCCGGTGCTGGCCACCCGGGGCAACCTGAATAACGACCTGGGCGTGCCGCTGACCCTGCTGGAGCTGGCGCCGGAGCATGTCGCGGCAGTGATCGAGCTCGGCGCCAACCATGTGGGTGAAATTGCCTATACGGTCGGCCTGACCCGGCCGCACGTGGTCATCATCAGCAATGCCGGCAACGCCCATGTCGGTGAATTCGGTGGTCCGGAAAAGATCGTCGAAGCCAAGGGCGAAATTCTTGACGGCCTGGCGGCGGACGGTGTGGCGGTGCTCAACCTGGACGATGCGGCCTATCCGATCTGGCGCCAGAGGGCTGGCGCCCGCCCTGTACTGGCCTTTTCCCTCGAATCGGAACAGGCCGATATCCGCGCCACCGATCTGCATCGCGACGCGCGCGGCTGCATGGCCTTCCATTTGCATACCCCGTCAGGCTGCACGTCGGTGCAACTCAATCTGCTGGGCAGACACAACGTGGCGAACGCGTTGGCGGCTGCGGCTGCGGCCCATGCGCTGGGTATTTCCCTTGAGCATATCCGTTCGGGCCTGGAGCAACTGCGGCCGGTCAAGGGGCGCGCCGTGGCGCAACTGGCCCCCGGCGGCTTGAGGGTCATCGACGACAGCTACAACGCCAATCCTCTGTCGATGTGTGCCGCGGTCGATATTCTCGCCGGGTTCTCCGGTCGCCGGCTGCTGGTGCTGGGTGACATGGGGGAGCTGGGCGAGTGGGCCGAGGAAGGACATCGTCAGGTGGGTGCGTACGCTGTCGGCAAGGTGGATGGGCTGTATGCCGTGGGACCGTTGATGGCACATGCCGTGGCGGCTTTTGGTGAAGGTGCGAAACATTTTGCCGACCAGCAAGGTCTGATCGACGCTCTGCGCCAGGAGGCTCGGGGCGAAACCACGCTTTTGATCAAGGGTTCGAGAAGTGCGGCAATGGACAAGGTCGTCGCCGCGTTGTGCGAACCCGAGGAGAATCCTTGATGCTTCTGCTCCTGGCAGAGTACCTGCAACAGTTTCACAAAGGTTTTGCCGTCTTCCAGTACCTGACCCTGCGCGGCATGCTCGGGGTGCTCACCGCGCTGGTGCTGGCCCTGTGGCTCGGGCCCTGGATGATTCGCACCCTGCAACTGCGCCAGATCGGCCAGGCCGTGCGTACCGACGGCCCGCAGTCGCACCTGTCCAAGAAGGGCACCCCGACCATGGGCGGCGCGCTGATTCTCTCCGCGATCACCATCAGCACCTTGCTGTGGGCTGACCTGTCCAACCGTTATGTCTGGGTGGTGCTGGCCGTGACCCTGCTGTTCGGTGCCATTGGCTGGGTGGACGACTACCGCAAGGTGATCGAGAAGAACTCCCGCGGCCTGCCGAGCCGCTGGAAGTACTTCTGGCAGTCGGTGTTCGGCCTGGGCGCGGCGCTGTTTCTCTACCTGACCGCCGAGAACCCGATCGAGACCACCTTCATCCTGCCGTTCTTCAAGGATGCCGTGCTGCCGCTGGGCATCGGGTTCGTCGTGCTGACCTATTTCGTGATCGTCGGCTCCAGCAACGCGGTGAACCTCACCGACGGCCTGGACGGCCTGGCCATCATGCCGACCGTGCTGGTCGGCGGTGCCCTGGGCATCTTCTGCTACCTGTCCGGCAACGCCAATTTCGCCCAGTACCTGCTGATCCCCTACGTGCCGGGCGCGGGCGAGCTGATCGTCTTCTGCAGCGCGCTGATCGGCGCCGGCCTGGGTTTCCTGTGGTTCAACACCTACCCGGCCCAGGTGTTCATGGGCGACGTCGGCGCCCTGGCCCTCGGCGCCGCGCTGGGCACCATCGCGGTGATCGTCCGCCAGGAAGTCGTGCTGTTCATCATGGGCGGCGTGTTCGTCATGGAAACCCTTTCGGTGATGATCCAGGTCGCCAGCTTCAAGTTGACCGGCAAGCGCGTGTTCCGCATGGCGCCGATCCACCACCATTTCGAACTCAAAGGCTGGCCCGAGCCCCGGGTGATCGTGCGCTTCTGGATCATCACGGTGGTCCTGGTGCTGATCGGTCTTTCCAGTCTGAAGCTGCGTTGAGGCGCCGTATGTCATGAGCCTGATCGCTTCCGACCAATTCCGCATCGTTGTCGGCCTCGGCAAGAGCGGCATGTCCCTGGTGCGCCATCTGGCGCGCCGGGGATTGCCGTTTGCGGTGGCCGACACCCGCGCCAATCCGCCCGAGCTGGCAACCCTGCGCCGCGACTTCCCGCAGGTGGAGGTGCGCTGCGGCGCGCTGGACGTCGACTTCCTCTGCCGTGCCAGCGAGCTGCTGGTCAGCCCCGGCCTGGCGCTGGCCACGCCGGCATTGCAACAGGCCGCCGCGCGCGGCGTGAAGCTTTCCGGCGACATCGAGCTGTTCGCCCGCGAGGCGAAGGCGCCGATCGTCGCCATCACTGGCTCCAACGCCAAGAGCACCGTCACCACCCTGGTGGGGGAGATGGCGGCGGCGGCCGGCCGGAAGGTGGCGGTGGGTGGCAACCTCGGCACGCCGGCGCTCGACCTGCTGGCCGATGATGTCGAGCTGTACGTGATCGAGCTGTCCAGCTTCCAGCTGGAAACCACCGACTGGCTGAATGCCGAGGTGGCCACCTGCCTGAACGTCAGCGAAGACCACATGGACCGCTACGCCGACCTGCAGGCCTATCACCTGGCCAAGCACCGCATCTTCCGCGGCGCCCGCCAGGTAGTGGTCAACCGCGACGATGCGTTGTCCCGGCCGTTGGTGGCCGACCAGCTGCCGTGCTGGACCTTCGGGCTCGGCAAGCCGGACTTCCGCGGCTTCGGCCTGATCGAGGAACAGGGCGAGAAGTGGCTGGCCTTCCAGTTCGAGCCGCTGATGCCGGCCCGCGAACTGAAGATCCGTGGCGCCCACAACCAGGCCAACGCCCTGGCGGCGCTCGCGTTGGGGCATGCCGTCGGCCTGCCCTTCGCGCCGATGCTGGAGACCCTGAGAACCTTTGCCGGCCTGCCGCACCGCTGCCAGTGGGTGCGCGAGCGCCGCGAGGTGAATTACTACGACGATTCCAAGGCCACCAACGTGGGTGCTGCCCTGGCGGCCATCGAAGGCCTGGGCGCGGATATCCGCGGCCAACTGGTGCTGATCGCCGGTGGCGACGGCAAGGGTGCGGATTTCTCCTCGCTGCGCGATCCGGTGGCCCGGCACTGCCGCGCCGTGGTGCTGCTCGGTCGTGACGCCGGGCTGATTGCCGAGGCCCTGGGAGACGCCGTGCCACAGGTGCGCGTCGCCAGCCTGGACGAGGCCGTGCAGCGTTGTGCCGAGCTGTCCGAGCCGGGCGACGCGGTGCTGCTGTCGCCGGCCTGCGCCAGCCTGGACATGTTCAAGAACTTCGAGGAGCGCGGTCGTCTGTTCGCCGCCGCCGTGGAGGCGCTGCCGGCATGATGACCTTCCTGCGCCCGTCGCCGTCACCGCTGCTCAGCCCTCGGGGAGTCGATCTGGACGTCCCGTTGCTGCTGGGCTGCCTGGTGCTGCTCGGGCTCGGGCTGGTGATGGTCACCTCGGCGTCCTCGGAAGTGGCCGCCGCCCAGTTGAGCGGACCGCTGCACTACGGCATTCGCCAGGGCAGCTTCCTGCTCATCGGGCTGGTCGCCGGAGCGGTGGTGCTCATGGTGCCGGTGGCCACCTGGAAACGGCTGGGCTGGCTGCTGCTGGCGGCGGCCTTCGTCCTGCTCCTGCTGGTGCTGCTGGTGGGTCGCGAGATCAATGGTTCGATCCGCTGGATTCACCTGGGGCCGCTGAACCTGCAGGCCTCCGAACTGGCCAAGGTGTTCGTGGTGGTCTACCTGGCCGGTTATCTGGTGCGCCGCCAGGAAGAAGTACGCGAAAGCTGGCGCGGGTTCCTCAAGCCGATCGCCGTGCTGATCCCCATGGCCGTGCTGCTACTGCTCGAGCCTGACTTCGGCGCCACCGTGGTGCTGCTGGGTGCGGCGGCCGGCATGCTGTTCCTCGGTGGTGTGGGCCTGGTGCGCTTCGGCCTGTCCGCCGGTCTGGCCATCGGTGTGGTCTGGCTGCTGGTCAAGACCCAGCCGTACCGGGTGGCGCGCCTGACCACCTTCACCGATCCCTGGTCCGATCAGTTCGGTGCCGGCTACCAGCTGACCCAGGCGCTGATCGCCTTCGGGCGTGGCGAATGGTTCGGGGTCGGCCTGGGCAACAGCATCCAGAAACAGTTCTACCTGCCCGAAGCACACACCGATTTCGTGTTCGCCATCCTCGCCGAGGAACTGGGCATGATCGGCGCGCTGGCCACCCTGGCGCTGCTGGTGTTCGTCTGTTTGCGTGCCCTGTACATCGGCCTGTGGGCCGAACAGGCCAAGCAGCATTTTGCCGCCTATGTGGCCTACGGCCTGGCCCTCCTGTGGATCGGTCAGATTCTCATCAACATCGGCGTGAACGTCGGCCTGCTGCCGACCAAGGGCCTGACCCTGCCGTTCCTCAGCTACGGCGGCAGCTCGCTGATGATCTGCTGCGTCAGCCTGGCGATGCTGCTGCGCATCGACTGGGAACGCCGGCAGTTGCTGGGCGGGGCGACGGAATTCAGCGAGAAGGATCTTGCCGAGGAGGAAGTGATACATGCCCGGTAATGTCCTGATCATGGCTGGCGGCACCGGGGGCCACGTGTTCCCGGCGCTGGCCTGCGCGCGCGAATTCCAGGCGCGCGGTTACCGCGTGCACTGGCTGGGCACCCCGCGCGGTATCGAGAACCGCCTGGTGCCGGAGGCCGGTCTGCCGCTGCACCTGATCCAGGTCGGCGGCCTGCGTGGCAAGGGCCTGAAGGCCCTGCTCAAGGCACCGTTCGAGATCTTCGGCGCCCTGCTGCAGGCGCGCCGCATCGTGCGCGAGCTCAAGCCGGTGTGCGTGCTGGGCATGGGTGGCTATGTCACCGGCCCGGGCGGGCTCGCCGCGCGTCTGGCCGGCGTGCCGCTGATCATCCACGAGCAGAACGCGGTGGCCGGTACAGCCAACCGCTTGTTGGCGCGTTTCGCCCGGCGCATCTGCGAAGCCTTCCCGAATACCTTTCCGGCCGGTGCGCAGCGTCGTACCACCGGCAATCCGGTGCGCAGCGAGGTGTTCGCGGTGCCGGCGCGGGCCGCGCTGCTCGGCCGCCAGGCCAACCTGCTGGTGCTGGGCGGCAGCCTGGGCGCCGAGCCGCTGAACAAGCTGGTGCCGGCGGCGCTGTCCCACCTGCTGGATGCGGAGCGCCCGGCCGTGGTGCACCAGACCGGTACCGCCCATGCCGACATCACCAAGGCCCGCTATGACGAGGCGGGGGTGAAGGCCCATGTGGTGCCCTTCATCGAGGACATGGCCGGTGCCTATGCGTGGGCCGACCTGGTGATCTGCCGTGCTGGTGCGCTGACCGTCAGCGAGCTGGCCGCCGCCGGGCTGCCGTCCTTCCTGGTGCCGTTGCCGCACGCCATCGACGACCACCAGAGCCGCAACGCCGAATTCCTGGCACGCGAGGGCGCCGCCGTCCTGCTGCCGCAAGCCACTACTGATGCGGCCGGGCTGGCCGCGCAGCTAAACGAGGTACTGATGCAACCGCAACGACTCGAGGCCATGGGCTCCGCCGCCCGGACGTTGGCCAAGCCGAATGCCACCCGTGACGTGGTGGATATCTGCCTGGAGGTGGCCCGTGGCTAAGTCGCCCGCTGCCGCCAAGGCTGAAGTACGGCGCATGCGTCGCATCCGCCGCATCCATTTCGTCGGCATCGGCGGGGTGGGCATGTGCGGCATCGCCGAGGTGCTGCTCAACCTTGGCTATGAAGTGTCCGGCTCGGATATCAAGGCCTCGCCGGTGACCGCGCGCCTGGAAGGCTTCGGTGCCCATGTGTTCATCGGCCACCAGGCCGAGAACGTCGAGGACGCCGATGTGCTGGTGGTCTCCAGCGCCATCAACCACAGCAACCCGGAAGTGGCCCGTGCCCTGGAGCGCCGTATCCCGGTGGTGCCGCGCGCCGAGATGCTTGCCGAGCTGATGCGCTACCGCCATGGCATCGCGGTGGCCGGCACGCACGGCAAGACCACCACCACCAGCCTGCTGGCCTCGGTGTTCGCCGCCGCCGGGCTGGATCCGACCTTCGTGATCGGCGGCAAGCTGACCGCCGCCGGCACCAATGCCCAGCTGGGTGGCAGTCGCTACCTGATCGCCGAAGCCGACGAGAGCGACGCCAGCTTCCTGCATCTGCAGCCGATGGTGGCCGTGGTCACCAACATCGACGCCGACCACATGAGCACTTACGAGGGTGACTTCAACAAGCTGAAGAAGACCTTCGTGGACTTCCTGCACAACCTGCCGTTCTACGGCCTGGCGGTGTTGTGCATTGACGACCCGGTGGTACGCGAGATCCTGCCGCAGATCGGCCGGCCGACCGTTACCTACGGCTTCACCGAAGATGCCGACCTGCGCGCCGTGGACATCCGTCAGGAAGGCATGCGCACCCATTTCACCGTGCTGCGCGAAGGCAAGGCGCCGATGCCGGTCACCGTGAACATGCCCGGCGTGCACAACGTGCTCAACGCCCTGGCCACCATCGCCATCGCCAGTGACGAAGGCATCGAGGACGACGCCATCGTCGCCGGCCTGGAGGGTTTCCAGGGGGTCGGCCGGCGCTTCCAGGTCTATGACGAGCTGCCGGTGGACGGCGGCGGCGTGATGCTGGTGGACGACTACGGTCACCACCCGCGCGAAGTGGCGGCGGTGATCAAGGCGGTGCGAGGTGGTTGGCCGGAGCGCCGCCTGGTGATGGTCTATCAACCGCACCGCTTCACCCGTACCCGCGACCTGTACGAGGACTTCGTCCAGGTATTGGCGGACGCCAACGTGCTGCTGCTGATGGAGGTCTATCCGGCCGGCGAGGAGCCGATACCCGGCGCCGACAGCCGCAATCTGTGCCACAGCATCCGCCAGCGCGGCCAACTGGACCCCATCTACGTCGAGCGCGGCACCGATCTGGCCCCGGTGCTCAAGCCGCTGCTGCGCGCCGGCGACATCCTGCTCTGCCAGGGCGCTGGTGACATCGGCAGCCTGGCGCCGCAGCTGGTCAAGCATCCGCTGTTTGCCGCAGCCGAGGAGGGCGCAGCATGAACGCCGCAGTGATCGACCCCCGCGACTTCGGCCGGGTGGCCGTGCTCTACGGCGGTCGCAGCGCGGAGCGCGAGGTGTCGCTGAAATCCGGCGCCGCCGTGCTCCAGGCCCTGCGGGACGCCGGTGTGGACGCCTTCGGCATCGACGTCGGCAGCGACCTGCTGGCGCGACTGCAGGGCGAGAAGATCGACCGCGCCTTCATCGTCCTGCATGGGCGTGGCGGTGAAGACGGCAGCATGCAGGGCCTGCTGGAGTGCCTGGGTATTCCCTACACCGGCAGCGGCGTGCTGGCTTCCGCGCTGGCCATGGACAAGCTGCGCACCAAGCAGGTCTGGCAGAGCCTGGGCCTGCCGACGCCGCGCCACGCCGCGTTGGCCAGCGTCGAGGACTGTCACGCGGCTGCCCGCGAGCTGGGCTTCCCGCTGATCGTCAAGCCGGCCCACGAGGGCTCCAGCATCGGCATGGCCAAGGTGGAGAGCGTCGAGGCGCTGGTGGCCGCCTGGCAGGAGGCCAGCCGTTTCGATTCGCAGGTGCTGGTCGAGCAGTGGATCCAGGGGCCGGAATTCACCATCGCCATGCTGCGGGGCGAGGTGCTGCCACCGATTGCGCTGGGCACGCCCAACAGCTTCTACGACTACGAGGCCAAATACCTCTCCAACGATACCCAGTACCGCATCCCCTGCGGCCTGAGCGCCGACAAGGAAGCCGAGCTGCGTGAGCTCACCGCGCGTGCCTGCGCGGCGGTGGGCACCCGGGGCTGGGCGCGTGCGGACGTGATGCAGGACGCCGAGGGTCGTTTCTGGCTGCTGGAAGTGAACACCGTGCCGGGCATGACCGATCACAGCCTGGTGCCGATGGCGGCTCGCGCCGCGGGCCTGGACTTCCAGCAACTGGTCCTGGCGATCCTCGCCGACAGCCTGGAGGCACGCTCCTGACATGCTGAGCATCCTGCTTCGTCATCAGCAACCCGGGCCCGGCCGCAAGCCGGCGCCGCGGGGCGCCAGCCGTCCGGTGGTCCGGACGCCGCTGCGCGAGCGTTTGCCGAAGCCGGATTTCAGCGCATTCAAGCGTTTCACCTGGCCGTTGCTGCTGGTGGCGCTGCTGATGGGCAGCGTCGCGCTGTTCCAGCAGTTGCAGCCTTATTTGGACCGGCCGATCGCGCGCATCGGCATCGCCGGCAAACTGACCTTCACCGCGCCGGAAGAAGTCGAGCGGGTCATCGAGCCCTACGTAAGCACCCGCTTCTTCGGCGTGGACCTGGAAGGTCTGCGGCATGATCTCGAGGCGCTGCCGTGGATTGCCCACGCGCAGGTGCGGCGCGTTTGGCCGGACGAAGTGGAGATTGAATTGAACGAGCACCTGCCCATCGCCCGCTGGGGAGAGGGTGCGCTGCTGAACAATCGTGGCGAGGCCTACGCCTTCGAGGCCATCGAGCGCTATCGGCAATTGCCCCAGTTGCTCGGACCTGAGCGGGCGCGCCAGGGGATGATGCAGCAGTACCAGGTGCTCAGTCAGATGTTGCGGCCGCAGGGGTTTGCCATCGCACGTCTGGAGCTGCGCGAGCGCGGCAGCTGGTTCGCCACCCTGGAGGCGAAGGAAAGTGGGCAGCGCATCGAACTGCTGCTCGGTCGGGATCATGTGGTGGAGAAGGTCCGGCGGTTCCTGACCATCCACGACAAGACTCTCAAGGACCGGATCGAGAACATCGCACGCATCGACCTGCGTTATGCCAACGGCCTGGCGGTCACCTGGCTGGCGGCGGCGGATGCGGGCACACGGGCCGCCGGCGGCGGCGCCGTGAATTAAGGAGAAAGCGACAGCTATGTCTACTGTGCAGAGCGGCAAGATGATCGTCGGCCTGGACATCGGCACGTCCAAGGTGGTGGCGCTGGTCGGTGAAGTGCGTGAGGACGGCCGGTTGGAAATCGTCGGCATTGGCTCCCACCCCTCTCGCGGCCTGAAGAAAGGTGTGGTGGTGAATATCGAGTCCACCGTGCAGTCCATCCAGCGTGCCGTGGAAGAAGCCCAGCAGATGGCGGGCTGCTACATCCACTCGGCCTATGTGGGATTGGCAGGCAGCCACATCCGCAGTCTGAATTCCCATGGCATCGTGGCCATCCGCGACCGCGAGGTGACCCGTGCCGACCTGGACCGGGTGCTGGATGCCGCCCAGGCGGTGGCCATCCCCGCCGACCAGCGTGTGCTGCACACCCTGCCGCAGGACTATGTGGTGGATAACCAGGAAGGGGTGCGCGAACCGCTCGGCATGTGCGGTGTGCGTCTGGAAGCCAAGGTGCATGTGGTGACCTGCGCGGTGAATTCGGCGCAGAACATCGAAAAGTGTGTGCGGCGTTGTGGCCTGGAAGTTGACGACATCATTCTCGAACAACTGGCATCGGCGTATGCGGTATTGACCGAGGATGAAAAAGAACTGGGGGTGTGTCTGGTGGATATTGGTGGCGGTACCACCGATATCGCCATCTTCACCGAAGGTGCGATTCGTCACACTGCGGTTATTCCCATTGCGGGTGACCAGGTGACCAATGACATTGCCATGGCCTTGCGCACACCGACCCAGTATGCCGAGGAGATCAAGATTCGGTATGCTTGCGCGCTTGCCAATCTGGCAGGAGCGGGTGAAACAATCAAAGTTCCCAGCGTGGGCGATCGCCCGCCGCGGGAATTGTCCCGTCAGGCCCTGGCGGAAGTGGTGGAGCCTCGTTACGACGAGTTGTTCACCCTTATCCAGGCCGAACTTCGCCGCAGCGGATATGAAGACATGATTCCGGCCGGAATCGTGCTCACCGGTGGCACGGCGAAAATGGAGGGGGCTGTAGAACTGGCGGAAGAAATCTTCCATATGCCGGTACGCCTGGGAGTTCCGCACAGCGTCAAGGGACTGATCGATGTTGTGCGCAATCCCATTTATTCAACAGGCGTGGGCCTGCTGCTGTACGGCTTGAAAAAACAGGCCGAAGGCTTCGTCGTGTCGAGCCCGGGCATGTACGACGAAGAACCCAGTGTTTCTGTCCTGGAAAAAATGAAGCGGTGGTTCCAGGGCAATTTCTGAATAAGTGGTAGCAGTGGGCGATAAAGACGAGAAGAGAGGAGAGGGATTATGTTCGAGCTAGTAGACAACGTGACGCCAAGTGCGGTCATCAAAGTCATCGGTGTGGGCGGTGGTGGCGGTAACGCCGTCAACCACATGGTGCGCAGCAGCATCGAGGGCGTGGAGTTCATCTGTGCCAACACCGATGCCCAGGCGCTGAAGAATGTGCACGCCCGCACCATCCTGCAGCTGGGTCGCAGTGTGACCAAGGGGCTGGGTGCCGGCACCAATCCGGAAGTAGGCCGTCAGGCCGCCCTGGAGGATCGCGAGCGCATCGCCGAAGTACTGCAGGGCGCCGACATGGTCTTCATCACCACTGGCATGGGCGGCGGCACCGGTACCGGTGCGGCGCCGATCATCGCCCAGGTCGCCAAGGAAATGGGCATCCTGACGGTAGCCGTGGTGACCCGTCCGTTCCCGTTCGAGGGCAAGAAGCGCCAGGTGGTGGCCGACGAGGGCATCCGCCAGTTGTCCGAGAGCGTCGACTCGCTGATCACCATCCCCAACGAAAAGCTGCTGACCATCCTGGGCAAGGATGCGTCGCTTCTGTCGGCCTTCGCCAAGGCCGATGACGTGCTGTGCGGCGCGGTACGTGGCATTTCCGACATCATGTTGCGCGAAGGTCTGATGAACGTGGACTTCGCCGACGTGAAGACCGTGATGGCCGAAATGGGCATGGCCATGATGGGTACCGGCAGCGCCAGCGGCCCGAACCGTGCCCGCGAGGCCACTGAGGCGGCGATCCGCAACCCGCTGCTGGAAGACGTCAACCTGCAGGGCGCGCGCGGCATCCTGGTCAACATCACCGCGGGTCTGGACCTGTCCCTTGGCGAGTACTCGGCCGTGGGCGAGATCGTCAACGCCTTCGCTTCCGAGCACGCGACCGTCAAGGTGGGTGCCGTGGTGGATCCGGAACTGCGCGACGAGCTGCATGTCACCGTGGTGGCGACCGGTCTGGGTCCTCAGGTGCGTCAGGAGAAGCCGGTCAAGGTGGTGGACAACACCCAGGTCGCCCAGGCCGCCGCACCTGCTCCGGCCGCAGCGGGTCGTGCCGAGCAGCCGGTCAATTACCGGGATTATGACCGGCCAACGGTGATGCGCAGCACGGGGCCGTCCACCGCGGCCAAGCAGAACCCCCAGGAAGATCTCGATTACCTGGACATTCCGGCCTTCCTGCGTCGTCAGGCAGATTAATAAAAACTATGAGGGGTGAAGGATTGATTGGTGTTCACTTAAGGCCGGGTCTGCTATGATTCCGGCCTCATTTGACACGTATTCGCAATCCTATCAACAGCAGCCACTGCCATGATCAAGCAACGCACTCTCAAGAACGTCATCCGTGCCACTGGCGTTGGCTTGCACTCGGGGGAAAAGGTTTACCTGACCCTGAAGCCCGCGCCCGCGGATGCCGGCATCGTCTTCCGTCGTGTCGACCTCGATCCTGTCGTGGAAATCCAGGCGACCGCCGAGAATGTCGGCGAGACCACGATGTCGACCACTCTCTACAACGGCAGCGTGAAGGTGGATACCGTCGAGCATCTGCTCTCCGCCCTGGCCGGGCTGGGCATCGATAACGCCATTGTCGAGCTGTCCGCGCCGGAAGTGCCCATCATGGACGGTAGCGCCGGTCCCTTCGTGTTCCTGATCCAGTCCGCGGGTCTGCAAGAGCAGGATGCGCCGAAGAAATTCATTCGCATCAAGCGTGAAGTCACCGTCACGGACGGCGACAAGCGCGCCACCTTCCGTCCCTTCGACGGCTTCAAGGTCGGCTTCGAAATCGATTTCGACCACCCGGTTTTCCACGGTCGCACGCAGATCGCCAGCGTGGACTTCTCCAGTACCTCGTTCGTTAAGGAAGTCAGCCGCGCGCGCACCTTCGGCTTCATGCGCGACATCGAATTCCTGCGCTCCCACAACCTGGCCCTGGGCGGCAGCGTCGAGAATGCCATCGTGGTCGATGAGCAGGGTGTGCTCAACGAGGACGGCCTGCGGTATGAGGACGAATTCGTCAAGCACAAGATCCTGGATGCCATTGGTGACCTGTACCTGCTGGGCTACAGCCTGATCGGCGAGTTCCATGGCTACAAGTCCGGACACGCGTTGAACAACCGCCTGTTGCGCAGTCTGCTGGCACAGCAGGATGCCTGGGAAATGGTGACCTTCGACGACATCAAGAACGCTCCCATCTCCTACATGCGCCCGGCAGCAGCCGGCTAAGCCTTTTTCGCTCTCCCTCTCATGAAACAGCCACCTTCGGGTGGCTTTTTCATGCCTGCGAATTGTCGCCGGGCGGCAATCGCTTGCCGCTCGAGCCCTGCTTCAGTGCTCCCGATGCGTGATGCCCGCGCCGGTAATGGCTACTTGCCTGTATGGCTCTCTTCTTGCATGATCGCATTGAGCCATTATTCCGGGTCGTGTTTCTTGACGCGGCTGGCCAGGCGCAGGAGTGCTGCGCGCAGGGTTGGGTCGCTGATCGTGTCCGCCGTCTCGCACAAATGGGACGCGGCGGTTTGCGAAAGCTGCAAAGCGTGACCTGGGTCACGTTGCTGGGTGGCGGGAGGTTGCACCTTGAAGAGGATTCTCGATAGGTTCGCGAACTCCTCCAGTCCCCGCAATTGACGCAGCAGGCGGGGTTGCTGATAGCGCAAGCGGGTGGCCCAGTGGCCATCGGTGATGATCAGCAGCAGACAGCCTTCGCGCCATGAGGCGATATGGCAATGCGGGCGGGCGGCGGGTTGCAACTGGCTTTCCAGAAGCGCCTGCAGCCGGGCAAGCCGCTGGGCTTCGCCGAACAGCGCCTTGAGAGGTTTGGCATCGCGCAGCAGCGCGGTGGGAGTCCGGGCCGGCAAGGGACGAAAAGTCATGGCAGGAAAGCCTGTAGTTGGCGGGGTCGCATGGTAGCAAATATGCCCAGCGGTCGCGGCGTTACCCAAGGGGGAGTTATGCAAATCATTCTGCTCGGTCAGCGTAATGGTGCGGCGCGTTCGCTCAGTATCGACGTGCGCCTGTTGTCCATTGGCGCCGGTGTGCTGGCAATGCTGACGCTTGCGGGCGGCATCGCTCTTGGCGGTGCGCTGTATCCGGTCTTCAGCGACGCAGAGGGGCGCATGGCCGCCCACATGGAAGAGCAGCGCGCCAAGTTGGCCGACGCTCGCCTGACGGCACAGCGGCAGCTGGACGCCTTCGGTGTGCACATCGCGGAAATGCAGGCGCGCCTGACCCGCCTGGATGCACTGGGCGAGCGTCTGACCGAGCTGGCCAGGCTGGATACCCGCGAATTCGATTTCTCCCTCAGCGTGGGGCAGGGTGGTCCTGAGGAGCTGCTGGAAAACGCCTTCTTTGCACCGCCCCCTTTCCTGCAGACGCTCGATGAGCTGATGGAGCGTCTGGACAGCCGGGAGCAGCAGTTGGAAGTGCTGGAGGAAGTGCTTGCCGAGCGCCGTCTGAGCGAGGCTGGCAACGTGTCCGGTCGGCCGGTGACCCAGGGTTACCTGTCCTCGCCGTTCGGCCGCCGCAACGATCCGTTTACTGGCCAGCAGCGCATGCACAAGGGCGTGGACTTTGCCGCCCGCGAGGGCAGCGACGTGGTGGCGGTGGCTGCTGGCGTAGTGACCTGGTCCGGTCGCAAGAGCGGTTACGGCACCATGGTCGAGATCAATCATGGCGATGGCCACGTCACCCTGTACGCCCACAACAAGGAAAACATGGTAAGGGTCGGCGAGCTGGTGCAACGGGGCCAGGTGATCGCCAAGGTCGGTAGCTCGGGGCGCTCGACCGGGCCGCATGTTCACTTCGAGGTGATCAAGGATGGTCGCCAGGTAAACCCCTACAGCTTCATCGCGCGCGCCAAGGCTCAGAACTGAGCAGGCCGCCTGCTGACAACCCGTCTCGGCCGGTTGTCAGCCTGTTATCTGCGTTTGTGTCGGAATTTCACCCGCTTCTCCCGTGATCGCCGGCCTGGCGAACAAGCTGGACAAGGTCGCTTTCCTGATTCCCGATTCCGAGTAGAATGCCCTCTTCGTGCGCAGCCGCAGGTTGCGCGGGCGGCTGCCTGGTCGCCCTCCATTCAAATGCGTGGAAGAACCAGTCGATATGTTTGCGCCTCTCCTGAAAAAACTCTTTGGCAGCAAGAACGAGCGGGAAGTCAAACGCATGCTCAAGACGGTGAAAGCCGTCAATGCGCTCGAAGAGCAGATGCTGGCGCTTACCGACGAGCAGCTGCGCGCCAAGACCGCGGAGTTCCGCGAGCGCCTGGCCAAGGGCGAGACCCTCGATCAGTTGCTGCCTGAAGCCTTTGCCGTGGCCCGCGAGGCCGGCAAGCGCGTCATGGGCATGCGCCATTTTGATGTCCAGCTGATCGGCGGCATGACCCTGCACGAAGGCAAGATCGCCGAAATGCGCACCGGTGAGGGCAAGACCCTGGTGGCAACTCTGGCCGTGTACCTCAATGCGCTGGAAGGCAAGGGCGTGCACGTGGTCACCGTCAACGACTACCTGGCCCGCCGCGACGCCAACTGGATGCGCCCGCTGTACGAATTCCTCGGCCTGAGCGTCGGCGTGGTCACGCCGTTCCAGCCGCCGGAGGAGAAGCGCGCCGCCTACGCCGCCGATATCACCTACGGCACCAACAACGAATTCGGCTTCGACTACCTGCGCGACAACATGGCCTTCAGCCTGGAGGACAAGTTCCAGCGCGAGCTGAATTTCGCGGTCATCGACGAAGTCGACTCCATCCTCATCGACGAGGCGCGCACGCCGCTGATCATCTCCGGCCAGGCCGAGGACAGCTCGCGCCTGTACCAGCAGATCAACCAGCTGATCCCACGCCTCAAGCGCCACATCGAGGAAGAGGAAGGCGTGGTCACCCAGCAGGGCCACTACCGCATCGACGAGAAGACCCGTCAGGTCGAGCTGAACGAGGAAGGCCATCAGTTCGTCGAGGACATGCTCACCGGCGCCGGCCTGCTGGCCGAAGGCGAAAGCCTCTACTCGGCGCACAACCTGTCGCTGCTCACCCACGTGTATGCCGGCCTGCGCGCCCACACGCTGTTCAACCGCAACGTCGAATACATCGTGCAAAACGGCCAGGTGCTGCTGATCGACGAGCACACCGGCCGTACCATGCCCGGCCGCCGCCTCTCCGAGGGTCTGCACCAGGCCATCGAGGCGAAGGAAGGGCTGCAGATTCAGGCCGAAAGCCAGACCCTGGCGTCGACCACCTTCCAGAACTACTTCCGCCTGTACAAGAAGCTGTCCGGCATGACCGGCACCGCGGACACCGAGGCGTTCGAGTTCCAGCAGATCTACGGCCTGTCCGTGGTGGTCATCCCCACCAACAAGGACATCGCGCGGATCGATTACAACGACCTGGTCTACCTGACCCAGGAAGAGAAGTACCAGGCGATCATCACCGACATCCAGGACTGCCAGGCCAAGGGCCGCCCGGTGCTGGTCGGCACCGCCTCGATCGAAAGCTCCGAGTATGTCTCTCAGCTGCTGAACAAGGCCGGCATTGCCCACAACGTGCTGAACGCCAAGTACCACGACAAGGAAGCCGAGATCATCGCCCAAGCCGGTCGCCCCGGCGCGGTGACCATCGCCACCAACATGGCGGGTCGGGGTACCGACATCCTGCTGGGCGGCAACTGGGAAGTGGAAGTCGCGGCGCTGGAGAACCCCACCGAGGCGCAGATCGCGCAGATCAAGAGCGACTGGCAGAAGCGTCACCAGCAGGTGATCGAGGCCGGCGGTCTGCATGTGATCGCCTCCGAGCGTCACGAGTCCCGCCGCATCGACAACCAGCTGCGCGGCCGCGCCGGTCGCCAGGGCGACCCGGGCTCCAGCCGCTTTTACCTGTCGCTGGAAGACGGTCTGATGCGCATCTTCGCCTCCGACCGGGTGAAGAACTTCATGAAGGCGCTGGGCATGCAGTCCGGCGAGGCCATCGAGCACCGCATGGTCACCAACGCCATCGAAAAGGCACAGCGCAAGGTGGAGGGTCGCAACTTCGACATCCGCAAGCAGCTGCTGGAATTCGACGACGTGGCCAACGAGCAGCGCAAGGTGATCTATCACATGCGCAACAGCCTGCTGGCCGCCCAGGACGTGGGCGAAACCATCGCCGAGTTCCGCGACGAAGTGCTGGCCAACGCCATCAACCAGCACCTGCCGCCGCAGTCGCTGCCCGAACAGTGGGACATCAAGGGCCTGGAGGCTACCCTGCGCAGCGACTTCGGGCTGGATCTGCCGCTGCAGCAGTGGCTTGACGAAGACGATCACCTGCACGAGGAAAGCCTGCGCGAGAAGATCCGCGACGCCCTGCTGGCCGCCTACGCCGAGAAGGAGGCGCTGGCCGGCGCCGAGGCGCTGCGCACTTTCGAGAAGCAGATCCTGCTGCGCGTGCTGGACGACCTGTGGAAGGACCACCTGTCCACCATGGATCACCTGCGCCACGGAATCCACCTGCGCGGCTACGCCCAGAAGAACCCCAAGCAGGAATACAAGCGCGAGTCCTTCAACCTGTTCCAGGAGCTGCTCGAGAGCATCCGTCGCGACACCATTCGCGTGCTGTCCCATGTACAGGTGCGTCGCGAGGATCCGGCAGAGGAAGAGGCGCGTCTGCGTCGCGAGGCCGAGGAAATGGCCAAGCGCATGCAGTTCCAGCATGCCGCCGCACCGGCGCTGGAGCCGGATGCTCCGCAACCCCAAGGCGAAACGGCTGGCGCGACCGCAGCCACAGCGGTGCGCACCGAGCCGAAGATCGGCCGCAACGAGCCGTGCCCCTGCGGTTCCGGCAAGAAATACAAGCATTGCCATGGGCAGGTCCAATAGGGACTGCCCCCTGTCTTGCCAGCGCCGCGACGGGTTCTCCCGCTCGCGGCGTTTTTCCTTACACTGCAACGCCTAAACGGCGTATTTCACTCTGAATCAGGAGCGCTTCCATGGCTGTCGGTCTTGGCCCTCTGCCCACCCTGCACCCGGTCCCCGGTTTTGAACTCGGCATCGCCTCTGCTGGCATCAAGCGCGTCGGGCGCAAGGATGTGGTGGTCATGCGCTGCGCCGAGGGTTCTCGCGTGGCGGGTGTCACCACCACCAATGCCTTCTGTGCCGCGCCGGTGCTGATCACCCGTGAGCGCATGTCGGGTGATGTCCGTTATCTGCTGACCAATACCGGCAACGCCAACGCCGGGACCGGTGCCGATGGCCTGGCGAACGCCCGTCGTACCTGCGCCGCGCTGGCCGCGCTGACCGGCGTGCCGGAAAGCGCCGTGCTGCCGTTCTCCACCGGGGTGATCGGCGAGCCGCTGCCCGTGGCCAAGATCGAGGGCGCCTTGCAGGCTGCCCTGGATGACCTGTCCGAGAACCACTGGGCCGAGGCCGCCACCGGCATCATGACCACCGACACCCTGCCCAAGGGTGCCAGCCGCCAGTTCCAGCACGATGGCGTGACCGTCACCGTGACCGGCATCTCCAAGGGCGCCGGCATGATCCGCCCGAACATGGCCACCATGCTCGGCTACATCGCCACGGATGCCAAGGTGGCGCGGGATGTGCTGCAGGACCTGGTGCGCGACGCGGCGAACAAGTCGTTCAACCGCATCACCATCGACGGCGACACCTCCACCAACGACTGCTGCATGCTGATCGCCACCGGTCAGGCCAAGCTGCCTGAGATCACCGCGGCCTCCGGCGAGCTGTTCGCCAAGCTCAAGCAGGCGGTGTGCGAAGTGTTCATGGAAGTCGCCCAGGCCATCGTGCGCGACGGTGAGGGCGCCACCAAGTTTGTCACCGTGCAGGTCAACGGCGGCGCCAACCACCAGGAGTGCCTGGACGTGGCCTACGCCGTGGCCCATTCGCCGCTGATCAAGACTGCGCTGTTCGCCTCGGACCCGAACTGGGGGCGCATCCTCGCCGCCGTCGGTTATGCCGGCGTGCCAAACCTCGACGTAAGCAAGATCGACGTGTTCCTCGGCGAGGTCTGCATCGCCAGCCAGGGCTGCCGCGCGGCGACCTATACCGAGGCCCAGGGCGCGGCGGTGATGGCCCGCGAGGAGATCACCATCCGTATCGAGCTGGGTCGTGGCGCCTGCAGCGAGACCATCTGGACCACCGACCTGTCCCACGAGTACGTGAAGATCAACGCGGAATACCGCACCTGATCTGCACATGAGCAGGGTGGTGAGAGCCACCCTGGCTCGGCCTGAGTCAGTCCGTGCCCATCCAGCGCCGGGATGGGGCGAGCAACCCTCCCGGCGACTAGAGAGGTGCTTCCATGTCCCTGACCCTGGTAATCGGCAACAAGAACTACTCGTCCTGGTCGTTGCGCGCGGCGCTGGCCCTGGAACTGACCGGCGAACCCTACGAGGAGCGGCGCATTCCCCTGCGCCAGCCGGAGACCGCGCAGCGCATCGGCGAACACTCGCCCAGTGGCCGGGTGCCGGTGCTGCTCACCGACTTCGGCCCGGTCTGGGACTCCCTGGCCATCGGCGAATACCTGGCCGAGCGCTTCCCGGAGGCCTATCTGTGGCCACGCGGCGAATATGCCCGGGCGGTGGCCCGTTCCGTGTGCGCCGAGATGCACAGCGGCTTTGCCGCCCTGCGCACGCATCTGCCCATGGACCTCAAGCGCGAGGCCCGCCTGGAGCACATTCCCGAGGAGGCGCAGGCCGACATCCGCCGCGTCTGCGCGCTCTGGCAGCATTGCCGGCAGCAGTTCGGCGCGGACGGTCCCTTCCTGTTCGGCCATGCCAGTCTCGCCGATGCCTTCTACGCGCCGGTAGCGGCGCGTTTTCACAGTTATCAGGTGGACCTGCCCGCCGAGGCGGCCACCTATGTCACCACCGTCTATCAGTGGCCGGCCTTCCAGCGCTGGTACCGGGCGGCGCTGCAGGAAACGGAGACGATCTGAACGTGACGCGTATTGAAGTGGCCGCCGCAGTGATCCGTGGCGGCGATGGCCGGGTGCTGATCGCCCGGCGCCCGCTCGACAAGCACCAGGGCGGGTTGTGGGAGTTCCCCGGCGGCAAGATCGAGCCCGGCGAGACGGCCGAGGCCGCGCTCGGCCGAGAGCTGCAGGAGGAGCTGGGCATCCAGGTTCGCGCCGCCCGGCCGCTGATCCGCATCCACCACGATTACCCCGACAAGCAGGTGCTGCTGGATGTCTGGGAAGTGACCGCTTTCGACGGCGAACCCCACGGAGCCGAAGGCCAGCCCCTGGCCTGGGTGCGTCCGCAGGATCTGCCTGAATACGAATTTCCTGCCGCCAATCGGCCGATCGTGGCGGCGGCCCGTCTGCCCGACCGCTACCTGATCACGCCCGACGGGCTTGCGCCCGACGAGCTGCTGCGCGGGCTGCGCCTGGCGGTGGAGCAGGGCGTACGTCTGGTTCAACTGCGCGCGCCGTCGATGTTCGATCCTGCCTACCGCGATCTGGCCCTGGATGCCCTGGGGCTGTGCGCCGGGCGTGCCCAGCTGATGCTCAAGGGGCCACTTGAGTGGCTGGGCGACTTTCCGGCGGCGGGCTGGCATCTGACCGCGGAGCAGTTGCGCCGCTACGCCCCCAACGGTCGGCCGTTTCCCCGCGAGCGCTGGCTGGCCGCCTCGTGCCACAGCGCCGAGGAGTTGGCGCTGGCGGCGCGCATGGGTGTGGATTTTGTCACTTTGTCCCCGATTCTGCCCACGCTCAGCCACCCCGACGCCGAGCCGCTGGGCTGGGGCATGGCAAGTGAACTGACCGAGCGCTGCACCTGCCCGGTGTTCGTATTGGGCGGGCTGTCCCACGAACATCGGGCACAGGCGCGGAACATCGGAGCGCAGGGCGTCGCCGGCATCCGCGGATTCTGGCCGCTGGCCTGATTCTTGTATCCGGCGCAGCGGATGCCCGGTGCCGCCAAGATTCTGCCAAGCCGCCGACCGTTGCGCGTCGCTTCGGTCTGGCCGGTGTGCGTCGAGGCGAGCAGTAGTCTCGATCTATGGACGTGTCATGAACCCACACACTTTCAAAAGACTTGCCCTGACCCTGGGTGGCCTGGGCCTGGCGGCGGTATTCGCCTTCGCCTGGCAGAGCAAGCCGCAACCGCAACTGGCCGGCTTTGCGTTGCCCCAGACGCAGGTTGTTCCTCTGGCAGGAGATCAGCAGCCGGTGTTCGAGTCGCGCTTCGCGTCTTCGAACCTGCAGAATTTTGCGCACGCCTCGGCGATCACCGCGCTGCCCAACGGTGACCTGTTGTCGGTCTGGTTCGCCGGATCGCGCGAAGGCGCCGCCGATGTACAGATCCGCGGTGCACGTTTCGATGTCCGCAGCGGTACCTGGGGTGAGGAAATGATCCTGGCTACCCGGGAATCCACCCAGCGCGGATTGCAGAAGCACATCCGCAAGCTGGGCAACCCGGTGGTGGTGGTCACTCCGGATGAGCGCCTGTGGATGTTCTATGTATCGGTTTCCATCGGTGGCTGGGCTGCCAGCTCGATCAATGCCATGTTCTCCGATGACCTCGGCAACACCTGGTCCACTCCACGGCAATTGGTTACCTCGCCGTTCCTGAATATCAGCACGCTGGTACGTGGCGCGCCGGTCGTCCATGCCGATGGCTCGATTGGTCTGCCGGTCTATCACGAGTTTCTGGGCAAGTTCGCCGAGTACCTGTACCTGGACCGCAACGGCGAAGTGGTGGACAAGTTCCGCATCAGTCATGGCAATCATTCCCTGCAGCCGACCGTTGTGCCGCTGGACGGACAGCGTGCGGTGGCGATGCTGCGTTACGCCGGTGATGAACTGCATCGCGTACTGGCCAGCCGTACCGAGGACGGTGGCCAGACCTGGAGCGCGCCGGTGCCACTGGCGCCGAACAACCCCAACTCGTCACTGGCGGCGATCGTCACCCCCCGCCACGGTCTGCTGGTGGCGCTCAACGACCTGACCGAGGGCCGCTTCCGCCTCAGTCTGTACGGGGCCGATGCCGAGCTGCAGCAATGGACGCCGCTGATGGATCTGGACGAGTCCCCCGATCCGGAAGGCGACCCTGTGGACGAGGCGACCTACCAGAGCCTGCTGCGTGCCGAGTACCGACAGGCTCGCGCAGACCTCGGTGATGCTGATCTGGATGCCTTGCTTGAGCGCCACGATCGGCGCGTCTGCAAGCGCGGGCGTTGCAACCTGGAGTACGACTATCCCTACGTGATTCGCGGGGCCGACGGCCGTTACCACCTCGTGTATTCCTGGAACCACTCGTTCATCAAGCACGTGAGCTTCAATGACGCCTGGCTGGAGCAGCAACTGTGACCCTCGACTTCTGGCATATCCACCTCTGCTTCGCCCTGTTGGCGTTTCTGCTGCTGCCGCTGCGCGGCCGCCCCTGGCCACTGCAACTGGCGGTGCTGGCTGGGCTCCTCGTGCTTGGTTTCGTGCCGGTGGGTGAGCTGCCGCTGGCGCTCTACGTGCGTACGCTGATCCCCGAGCCCTCCGTTGTCGGCCTGCTGGCGCTGGTCTGGGCGGCGCTGGTTCGCCTGGAGCTGGTTGCGCCGCTGGCGGCTCGTCAGCGCTTTACGCTGTTGATAGTGTTCGGTGCGCTTGGATTGATCCTCTATCCTGCCGCCCTGGGCATCGGCCCCTTCGATCCCTACCGGTTGGGATTCAGCCCCCAGCCCATGATCCTCGCCGTTGGCGTGCTGGCGTTGGCGCTGCTGGTGAGTGGCAATCTCTTGGGCACCCTGTTGCTGAGCCTGGCCACCCTGGCCTTCGGCCTCGACCTGCTGGCCTCGGAGAACTACTGGGATTACCTGCTCGACCCCTTTGTTGCCCTGTATTGCTGGTTCGCCCTGCTGGGTCATGGGGTGCGGCGATTCAGGCGTGCCGGCCCGCGAGAACTGGCTCGCTGAACGATACCGGCCCCGCCTGCGCGGGGCTTTCGCATGTTTACCGCCGGCTGCTTTGGCCGGCGTTGGTTGGTCTTGAGGTGAAATGATGGATTGGCTGCAGTCCCGCCGCTTGCACTACTGCTTCGGCGTCGTGGCAATACTCTTCCTGTGGTTCGCCGTCCTGCGGATGGTGTTCTTCTTCGGCTTCTCCGGCCTGGACAGCAGTGCGCTGACCGATAACGGCGCGGTGCCCGAAACCCTGGGCATCGGCCTGCGCTTTGACCTGCGTCTGGCCATCCTGCTGACCTTGCCGCTGGCCGTACTGGCCTGGCTGCCGCGCTGGAACCTGACCAGCCTGCCCTGGCTGCGCTGGTTGCCGCGCCTGTACCTGGCGCTGGCACTGGCCGTGCTGATGCTGGTGTACATCATCGATTTCGGCCACTACGCCTATCTGGGCGTGCGGATCAATGCCACGGTGTTCCGCTTCCTGGGTGATATGCAGATCTCCCGCGACATGCTGTGGCAGACCTACCCGGTAGTGTGGATCAGCCTCGGCTGGGTGGTTTCGGTGGGGCTGCTGACCTTCGCCCTGGTACGCCTGGAGCGCGTGACCCTGGCCCGTCCGGCGCGTCCGCTCCAGCGCTGGTCGCGGGTATGGGGCAGCGCCCTGGTGGTCGTGCTGGTGTTCTTCGGCCTGCTGGGCCGGTTTGAGAACCTCAACCTGGAGAACCCGGTACCGCTGCGCTGGAGCGACGCGTTCTTCTCCGGTGACAACCAGGTCGCCTCCCTGGGCCTGAACCCGGTGCTGTTCCTCTATGACACTTCGAGTGTCAGCCTCCAGCCCTACGATACCGAGGCGGTGCGCGAGCGCTACGAACTGCTGGTGAACTATTTCGGTATCCAGCAGCCGGACGCGGCGGCACTCAATCTTCGTCGCAGCCAGGACGTGCAGCCGCATGCGCTGGCGCTGGGCGAGCGCAAGCCGAACGTGGTGTTCGTGATGCTGGAGTCGCTGGGTGCCAGTGCGGTGGGCCATCACGGCAACCCGCTCAACCCCACGCCGAACATCGACCGCCTGGCCGAGGAAAGCTGGACCTTCAAGCACTTCTACGTGCCGGCGGTGGGCACCGCCAAGACCGTGTGGGCCAGCATCACCGGCATTCCGGACGTGTCCCGCGGGGAGACCTCAACGCGCAATCCGCTCATCGTCAACCAGCGGGTCCTGGTCAATGCGCTGGAGGGCTACGAGAAGTTCTACATGATCGGCGGCAACGCCGGCTGGGCGAACATGAACGCGCTGGTGCGCCAGAGCATCGATGGCGTGCGTCTGTACGAGGAAAGCTACTGGAAGTCGCCGCAGGTGGACGTCTGGGGGATCTCTGACCTGAGCCTGTTCAAGGAAGGTGACGAACTGCTGCGCGCGGTGCCGAAGGACAAACCCTTCTTTGCCTACATCCAGACCGCCGGCAACCATCGTCCCTTCACCATTCCGAAGGACAATGACGGCTTCCAGATCAGCGAGCTCACCGAAGAGCAGGTGCGTGAATACGGCTCGGTGACCAAGGCCCAGTACGAGGCGGTGCGTCTGCTGGACTTCAACATCGGCAGGCTGATGGAAATCGCCAAGGCCGGGGGCTGGTACGAGGACACCATCTTCGTGATGTTCGGTGACCACAACACCCGCATCACCCAGTTGCCGCACATGCCGCCGGCCTTCGAGAAGCTGGGCATCGAAAGCAACCACGTGCCGATGCTCATCCATGCGCCCAAGTACCTGTCTGCGCGTGTGTTCGAGGAAGCGACCGGGCTTTCGGATCTGTGGCCGACGCTGATGGGCCTGCTGGGTATCCCGTATGAAACCGGCACCATGGGCCGCGACATCCTGCAACCGACCCCTGAAGGGGAGCGCGTGGTTCCGCTGATGCTGCACGAAGGCACGTTCCCCGTGTTTGGCGGCATCACCAAGGACTTCCTGCTGCGCATGAACCACGACGGCAGCAATCCGACCCTGCACGATCTGGCGTCCCAGCAGCCGCTGGAAGACGTAGCGCAGGAGCATCCGGACGAGTTCGAGCGCCTGCGCGAGCTGACTCGCGGGCTGTACGAGGCGGCACGACTGATGCTGTATCAGAACGTGCGCGACTGATCGAACGGTGCAAACGAAAAGGCCGACAGCATGTCGGCCTTTCTCGTTTCAGTACGTTGTCGGCAACGGCGTCATACGCCCGGCTTGGCGGCCGCCTGCCAGAGGATCTCCGCCACGTGCTGGCGCCGGGCGATCAGCCGCGCAGCGACGAACAACAGGTCGGACAGGCGGTTCAGGTAGGCCAGCAGCTCGTTGCGCAGCGGCTCCTCGCCGTTCAGGGTCTGGCAGCGCCGCTCGGCCGCCCGCGCGGCACTGCGGCACAGATGGGCCTGGGCAATCAGCCGCGAGCCGCCAGGCAGGATGAAGTTTTCCAGCGGACCGACTTCCTCGTTCCAGCGGTCGATAGCGTCTTCCAGGCGGGCAATTTCGCCAGCATCCAGCGCCTGGTACTCGGGCATCGCCAGCTCGCCGCCCAGGTCGAACAGGCGATGCTGGCACGGCGCGAGCACCTCGCTCAGCTCACCGAGACCGGGATGACGCTCCTGCGCTTCGTCCAGTTCGGCCAGCAGGACACCCAGGAGGCTGTTGAGGCTGTCCACCTCGCCCATCGCCTCGATGCGCGGATGGTCCTTGGGCACCCGGCGACCATCGGCCAGGCCGGTCTCGCCGGCATCGCCGGTGCGGGTGTAGATCTTGGACAAGCGGTATCCCATATGAAATCAAAGTCCCGAGCTGGTGGGCGGTTCGGCCAGCGGCAGGCGCAGGGTGAACTGCGTGCCCTGGCCGGGCATGGAGGCGACCTCCATCTGGCCCTTGTGGTTGTTGGTGATGATGAAGTAGGAAACGGACAGGCCGAGCCCGGTGCCGTCACCCACTTCCTTGGTGGTGAAGAAGGGCTCGAAGATACGCTTGCGCACCGCCTCGGGCATACCCATGCCGTTATCCTCGACCTGGATTTCCGCCCAGGGGGGGCTCAGGCGGGTGCGTATCAGGATGCGGCCGTCGTCGCGCGGGTGAATGGCCTGGGCGGCATTCTTCAGCAGGTTGAGCAGCACCTGCTCCAGTTCGTTGGCAATGCAAGGCACCTTGCCCAGTTCGGGGTCGAAATCGCGCTCGATGCGCAGGCCCTTGAAGTCGAAACCTTCGCTGAGGTCGAAATCGTTGCCGGCGATCTCCACAGCCTGGTCGATCAACTGCGGCAACGAGGCCAGCGCCATTTCGCGATTGCTGCGCCGGCTGAAGCTGAGCATGTGGCTGACGATGCGCGAGGCGCGGGTGCCGGCCCCCTGGATGCCATCCAGCAGTCGAGGGATTTCCCGCGCATCCAGGTAACGGGTGACCGCTTCCAGATCGACCCCGCAGGCCTCCGCTTGCTGACGGTTGCGCTCCAGGTCGGCAGACAGCCGTCGGCGGATGTTCTGCACGTTGTGCAGGATCGCCCCCAGCGGGTTGTTGATCTCGTGCGCCATGCCGGCCGCCAGGCCACCGACCGACAGCATCTTCTCCGATTGCACCATCGCTTCTTCCAGCGCCAGGCGCTGGGTGATGTCGTCGATGCGGATCACCACGCCCCGACCGGCGCCGCCGGCCAGCGGATAGACCGTCAGGGTGTAGTGGCGCAGCTCGTCGCCCAATGGCCAGGCGACCCGCTCGATGCGTGCCACCCGGTGCTGCTCGACCGCTTCCTGCAGTTGTGCCAGGTAGGGCTTGAGCTGCGGGAAGGCCATCAGTACCGGCTGGTTGAGGGCCTGTTCGAGGCTGGTGCCGGAGAGACGCGCGGCTTCCTTGTTCCACTGGGTGACGAACAGGTCCTGGTCCAGGGCGATCAGCGCCGAGGGCATGGAGTCGATGATGCTGTTCAGGTAGTTCTGGAAGCCGGTCAGCTGGCGCTCGATCTTGCCGCGTACCTGCACTTCCAGTTCCAGTTGGCGGTTGGAGTGGCGGGTTTCCTCGGCCAGCGAGTGGGCGCGATCGAACGCCTCGCGAGCCTCGTCGCGCGTACGCTTGAGCTGCTGTTCGCGGGCCTGCATGCGCGACAGCATGGTGTTGAAGGCTTCCGCCAGGCTGCCCAGCTCATCGCGGTTGCCGGGTGCGGCGCGCAGCGCATAGTTCTCCTGCCGGGTCACCTGGCGCGCCAGCTCTTCCAGGTTGCGCAGCGGGCGAGTCACCAGGCGGCGTACCTGGCGGTCGATGAGCAGCCAGAACAGCAGGCTGAGCGCCAGGATCGCCGCGCTGGCGCTTAGTGTGCCGGTCCAGAAGGCGCCGGGAATCTCGCTGGAGGCCACCAGCAGCAAATGGCCGGAAGGTCCCTGGGGTTGCGGCAGCGCGGTCAACTGATGGGTGTGGAACTGGCCGTTGCGCCAGGCCTGCAGCTGGGACAGGTGGGCGGGCAACTGCAGGGCGTCGTCCTCGCCGAACTGCGCCAGCCGGCGCCCCTGGCCGTCGAACAGTGCGGCAGCACGCAATGGACGGTAGCTGTGCAGCTGCCCCAGCAACTCGGCGGCGGCCTGCGGCGAGGCGAGCGCCTGCTGGCTCAAGGCGGGCGTGGCGGCCAACTGGCCGAGCGTATGCATGGCCTGGGGCGTGACGCTCTGCTGGGAAATCCAGTAGGCGGCGCTGATGAAGGTCAGGTTGGCTACCAGCAGCACGGTAGCCAGCAGCACCAGCAGGGCCGCGAGCAGTTTCCGGCCGACCGGCAGGTTGTCCAGGCGCCGTTGCAGGCTCATGGTGATTTCGCGACAGGTTGCGGTTCGGGCAGGGTAGCGGGGCTTCAGGTATCGGGCAATCCGCGCGCGCGCAGATGGGCCTGCAGGCTCTGCAACAGTGCGGTCAGCCGCGGCAGGGGCACGCCCTGCCTGAGGCCCTCGGCGCAGGCATGGCCGAGCAGGTAGCTGATCTCGGTCCGTCGTCCGGCGCCGACATCCTGGCGCATCGAGGAGCTGTTGGCGGCAGTGGCCTGGATGACCCGCTGCACCTCCTCGAACAGCCCCGCGGCTGCCTCGTCCTGGCCGCAGGCGTGCAGCAGGCCGCCCAGCTCCGTGCAGAGCCCGGCGACCTCGTCCTGGTGGGCGTCCAGCTCGCCGTTGCGACAATCGTGCAGCACCGTCAGCGGATTGATCGCGCAATTGATGGCCAGCTTGCGCCACAGACGGCTCTGGATCTGGTCGCTCCACGCGTGGGGGATGCCGGCCTGGGTCAGCTCGGCAAGCCAGGCGGGCGGGGCCGGATGATACGGGTCGCCCAGCCAGGTGGTGCCGCGCCCGGCGAACACCACCCGGAACGGGCCGTCGCGGTAGGCGCCCTCGGTGCTGGAGGCCAGGATGCAGCGCGCGCCCGGCAGCCGCTCGGTCACCTGCTGCTGACTGCCCAGGCCGTTTTGCAGCAGGATCAGTTCGGCATCCGCGGTCAGTCGGTGGGCGATGGCGTCCACGGCGGCCAGCGCGTCATAGGCCTTGCAGGCCAGCAGCAGGCGCCGGATGGGGTCAGAGGCATCGACAGTCTGGGCGGAAATCGCCAGGCGCTGTTCCCTGCCGTTCTCGACCAGGGTCAGGCCGCCCGCGTCATGGTAGGCGGCCAGCCGTTCGGCATCGCGCAGCAACAGCGTCACCGGCAGGCCGACGCGCGCCAGGCGCGTGGCCCAGAGACTGCCGAGGCTGCCGGCGCCGAGAATATGCCAGGTCATGGGAAAAGGGCCTGTGGCGGAAAAGCCCGGACGATAGCCAAATGCAGCCCGTGTGTCAGCCCAGCTGGCGGATGCGCATCTCGCCTTCCGGACTGTTCTGCGCCAGCAGTTCGCTGGCCTGGGCCAGCAACTGGTCGGGCGTTTGTGGCAGGGCGCGGCTGTCCACGCCCAGCAGGGCGATGTCCGCGTGCAGCTCGAAGGCGCCGTCGCGGGTCCGGAAGGCCTGGCGGTTGAGGTTGTCGGCCAGGCGCCGGAAGCTGTTCACCGCGCCTTCCTCCAGACGGTCGAGCAGGGCGATCAGGGCGAAATGGCCATCATCCAGGCGGGCGAGCACATCCAGCGGGCGGACCAGCTGTTGCAGGCGCCGGGCGATACCGGTCAGCAGTTCGCGATACAGCGCCTCGCCATGTCGGTCGCGCAGCCCTGGCAGCTGCGGCACGCCGATCAGCAGGAAACAGAAGGCCCCGCCACGGCTTTCCAGCTCGCGCAGGCAGTCGGCGAGCTTGAGCTGCAGGCAGCGGGTGTTGCCCAGGCCGGTGAGCGGGTCCACCTGATTGCGCTGCTCGAGGTTGGTGAAGCTCTGGGTCAACTGGTGGTTTTCCTGCAGCAGGCGCTGCAGGGTGTTGCACAGCCGGTCGCCGGCCAGCACGCGCGGGATCAGTTGTTCATGGATCTTGGCCTTGCTGATGAAATCATCCACGCCGCGTGCGAAGGCCTCGCCCAGATCGCTTTCGCCTTCGCGGCCGGTGAGCAGCATGATGTAGGTGTAGTGATCGGACATCTCGTCCTGCTGGCGGACCCGGGCGGTCAGCTCCAGGCCATCGATTTCCGGCATCAGCCAGTCGGCGAGCAGGATGCCCGCCGGGCGTTCCTCCAGCTGGCGCAGGGCTTCACCGGCACTGCTGGCGAAGCGGACGTCGCGGTAGCCGGCCTGGGTCAGGGCGCGGCCGATCAGGGCGCTGGAGAACTTGGTGTCGTCCACCACCAGAATGCTGACTTGAGGATTGGGCATCGGCAGGCTCGTTGGCGGTACGGCACGGGGGCCGGTTTGTGCGGCTATAATGACCGGCCCTTTTCAACCGTCAAGCCAGCCGCGTTTCGTTCCGTGAAGCCGGTCGCGACAACCTTTTGGAGGATTCCCATGCCCTCGTTCGACGTGGTTTCCGAACTGGACAAGCATGAACTGACCAATGCCGTGGACAACGCCGTGAAGGAGATCGACCGGCGCTTCGACCTGCGCGGCAAATGCAGCATCGAGAGCAAGGACAAGGAGCTGACGATCACCGCCGAGGCCGAGTTCATGCTCGAGCAGGTGCTGGAGATCGTGCGGAGCAGCCTGGTCAAGCGCAAGATCGACGTGCAGTGCCTGGAAGTGAAGGATGCCTACGCGTCCGGCAAGGTGATGAAGCAGGACGTGGTGTTCCGCGAGGGCATCGACAAGGAGCTGGCCAAGAAGATCGTCGCCCACATCAAGGACGCCAAGCTCAAGGTCCAGGCGGCCATCCAGGGCGAGCAGGTGCGGGTCACCGGCAAGAAGCGCGACGATCTGCAGGAGGTCATCGCCTCGCTGCGCGGGCAGAGCTTCGACATGCCGCTGCAGTTCACCAACTTCCGTGATTGAGGAAAAAGGGCCGGTTCAACCGGCCCTTTTCGTTTATTGGCGCGCCTCGGATTCGGTCGTCGCGACCGCCTGCGCATGGCGCCGGTCCCGGCCCCATTGCAGGCCGATGAGGATCAGCGTGGGAATGCCCAGCAGGGCGGTGATGACGAAGAAGTCCTGGTAGCCGTGGCGCTCGACCAGCGCGCCCGAATAGCCACCCACCAGCCGCGGCAGCAGCAGCATGATGGAGCTCAGCAGGGCGTACTGGGTGGCGGAGAACTTGAGATTGGTCAGGCTCGACAGATAGGCCACGAAGGCTGCGGTGGCCAGGCCGCCGCTGAAGTTGTCGCAACTGATGGTGACCATCAGCATCTTCAGGTCAGGGCCGATGCTGCTGAGCAGGGCGAACATCAGGTTGGTGGCCGCCGACGCCACGCCCCCGACGAACAGGATCGGCAGGATACCGAAACGCACGATCAGCAGGCCGCCAGCCCCGGCGCCGAGCAGGGTCATCACCAGCCCGAACAGCTTGCTGATGCTGGCGATCTGTTCCTTGCTGAAGCCCAGATCGATGTAGAACACATTGGCCATCACGCCCATCACCGTATCGGACATGCGATAGGTGGCGATCAGGCCAAGCATCAGCAGCGCCTGCCAGCGATAGCGCACCACGAAATCGCTGACCGGGGTGAGTACTGGCGCCAGGCTGCGCCGTCCGACGGCGGACAGGCAGGCGGCGATCAGCAGGCCGTAGAGCAGGGCGCGCAGGAAGGCGCGATCGTCGGTGAGCAGGCCGAAGGGGTTGCTGGCCAGCAGGGAGAACTCGGTGTCGTACAGCTGGGTGAACAGCGCGGGAACCGAGACCAGCAGCACGATCAGTACCAGGACCGACAGCAGCTGGCGGTGCAGGCCGTACTGGGCCGGTGCCTGATTCTGGCTCAACGGTTGCGGCTCGCGAATGACCAGGCTGGTCAGCAGGCCGGGCAGCATCAGCGCGGCGAACAGCAGGTAGGTGCCACGCCAGGCGCCGAAATGGTATTCGCCGCCTGTGGAGCCGAACCAGCTGGCGAAGTACAGCGCGCCGGCAGTGGCCAGCAGGGCGGCCACCCGGTAGCCGGCCATGTAGCTGGCCGCCAGCGCGGCCTGGCGGCTGTCCTCGGCGACTTCCAGGCGGTAGGCATCGATGGCGATGTCCTGGGTTGCCGAGGCGAAAGCCACCAGCACCGCCAGGGCGATCAACCAGGCCAGGTGCTGCTGCGGATCGAACAACGCCATGCCGACCAGGCCGAGCATCACCAGGCACTGGGACAGCACCAGCCAGGAGCGGCGCCGGCCCAGGCGGCCGAGCAGGGGTAGGCGCCACTGGTCGAGCATCGGCGCCCACACCCATTTGAAGGCGTAGGCCAGGCCGATCAGGCTGGCGAAGCCGATGGCCTGCAGCGACACGCCGGCTTCGCGCAGCCACACCGAGAGGGTGGCGAACACCAGCATGTAGGGCAGGCCGGCGGCAAAGCCGAGCAGCAGCAGGGCCAGGGTGGCCGGGCTGGCATAGGCGGCGAGGGCGTCACGCCAGGTGCGTTTGGTCATGGAAGGGTGAGGCAGGCGTCAGGAAGGCTGCATCTAACCGCAGTTTTCCTCCGGATGCCAGCCGTGCCGACGCAAGTCCACGCGGTTCCCATCCAATAGCAGGCCTTCATCACGCAGGCGGGCACGCTGTTCGTCGCCCGCCGGGCTGCCGGCGGGCAGGCTCAGGCGTCCGCCCGCAGCCAGCACCCGGTGCCAGGGCAGGCGCGTCTCGTCCGGCAGTTGCGCCAGGGTGCGTCCGACCCAGCGCGCAGCGCGTCCCAGACCCGCCAGCTGGGCCAGTTGGCCATAGGTCACCACCTTGCCGGCCGGTACCTGGGCAAGGACGGCATAGAGCGCTTCGCGGCGGGGCTGGGGCGTATCGAATTCAGGTTCGGTCATGCGGGCCTCGTGACAGCGGGCAGGGGGACGAACGGCTACGCCCGTCGGTCGGGGGTGCGTCGTCTCGCTCAAGGCAGGATAATGCCGCGCTTGTGCAGAGATTTTGACGAAGTTTTCCGATGACGTTGTTCCGAAGTGTTGTATGCGTAGTCGCGCTGGGCTGCGCGCTGCCCGCGCTGGGCGATACCGTCTGGCTGAAGAATGGCGATCGCCTGACCGGCATTATCAAGGCGTTCGACGGTGGCAAGTTGGTTCTCCAGACGCCGTACAGTGGCGAGCTGTCGATCAGTTGGTCGAGCGTGGCGACCCTCGAAAGCGACCAGGCGGTGATGGTCAAGCAGAGCCGCTACGAGGGCGAGGTCGCCCGCTCCCTGCAAAGTGCCGAGGAGGGCCATGTGACCCTGGCCAACGGCGAGCGCCCGCGGACCGTGCCGCTGTCCAGCATCCAGCAGATCCTCAGGCCCAAGCCGCTGCTCACCGACCTGAGCTGGAAGGGCTCGGTGGATGTGGCCTTCAACTACAAGGATGGCGCGAGCCAGACGGAAGACCATAACGTCAAGCTCGCCACGTCGGCCCGCCACGGTCGCTGGCGGCACAATGCCGGGGCCGAGTACAACCGCGAGCTGAGCAATGACGTCGAGGTCGAGGACAACTACGACCTGGAGTACGCGCTCGACCATTTCGTCAGCGATCAATGGTTCTGGCAGGGTCGTTTCGACTACCAGCGCGACAACCTCGGCGACATCGAGCGCCAGCGCCAGCTGGGTAGCGGCCCCGGTTACCAGTTCTGGGACAACGAGCTGGGCGCCTTCTCGCTGGCCTCGCTGATCAACCGCAGCGATTACGACTATGCCAACGGTGAGAACGACAGCTTTCTGTCGGTGGGGCTGAAATGGCAGTACAACCGCTACCTGCTGGGCAAGCGCTTCGAGTTGTACAGCAAGGGCGAGGTCGGCAAGCCGCTGGACAGCGTGGCCGACTACTCGCTGGACGCCGAGGCGGGGGTTCGCTACCGGGTCACCGACTGGGCGTGGCTGAACGTGCGCGCCGAGAAGGACATGGTCAAGGGCGGCAAGGACAATGCCCGCCTGAACGAGCAGCGCTACCTGTTCGGGGTTGGCGTCGGCTGGTGATGTGCCGGCTCCGCGGGAGCCGGCAGCGGGAGGACGGGATTACAGGCGCAGGCCGCCGTCCAGCTCCAGGATGCGACCGGTGAAGTAGTCGTTCTCCAGGATGTAGGCCACCGAGTGGGCGATTTCCTTCGGCTGGCCGAGGCGCTGCAGCGGAATGCCCGAGGTCATCTTGGCCAGGGCTTCGGGTTTCATGCTGGCGACCATCTCGGTCTCGATGAAGCCCGGCGCAACACCGCCCACGCGGATGCCGTAACGCGCCAGCTCCTTGGCCCACACCACGGTATCGGCCGCCACGCCGGCCTTGGCGGCCGAGTAGTTGGCCTGGCCCATGTTGCCGGCCCGGGAGATCGAGGAAATGTTGACGATCGCCCCCTGGCACTTCAGCTCGATCATCTTGGCCGCCACCTCGCGGGTGCACAGGAACACGCCGGTCAGGTTCACGTCGATCACCGACTGCCACTGGGCCAGGCTCATCTTGCTCAGCTCGCCGTCCTTGACCTTGATGGTCAGCCCGTCGCGCAGGATGCCGGCGTTGTTCACCAGGCCGTGCAGGGCGCCAAAGTCGGCAGCCACCCGGGCGACCATGCCGGTGACCTGCTCTTCATTGGCCACGTTGCACAGGTAGGCGCGCGCTTCGCCACCGGCCTTCTGGCACGCCGCCACGGCCTCGTCCAGCTTCTCCTGGTTGAGGTCGACCAGCGCCAGCCGGGCGCCGCGGGCCGCCAGGTACTCGCCCATGGCGCGCCCCAGGCCCTGACCGCCGCCGGTGATGATGATGACTTTGTCCTTGAGTTCCATGTTGTGCCCCTTGAAGTACTGCGGGTGGTTGCCTCGCGCGGGTGGCCAGCGGCTATGCTGGGCCTCCCCATCCGTTTCCCACGGGTTCAGCGAGGAGTCGAAATGAGTGCCAAGGCCGCGAAGCATGCCCGAGAACTGCTGCTCAAGGAATACCGTGGCATGTTGGCCACCCACTCCAAAAAGATGCCGGGCTTCCCGTTCGGTTCCGTCGTGCCCTATTGCCTGGATGCCGACGGGCGGCCGCTGCTGCTGATCAGCCGCATCGCTCAGCACACCCACAATTTGCAGGCCGATGGGCGCTGTTCGCTGCTGATCGGCGAGCGTGATGCCGAGGATATTCAGGCCGCCGGCCGGCTGACCCTGCTTGCCGAGGCTCGGCAGTTGAATGAAGAAGGGGCCATCGAGGCGGCCGCCGCGCGCTACTACCTCTATTTTCCCCAGTCGCGGGATTACCACCGCATCCATGACTTCGATTTCTGGGTGCTCGAGCCGGTGCGCTGGCGCTTTATCGGCGGCTTCGGGTCGATTCACTGGCTGGAGGCCGTTTCCCAGGCCAATCCCTTTGCTGGCGAGGTGGAGCAGGGCATGCTGGCGCACATGAACCGCGATCACGCCGCAGCGATCGGCCATTACCTGTCCCTGGCGGGCATTCCGGGGGAGGCTGCGGAGATGGTCGGCATTGATGCCGAGGGTTTCCACCTGCGCGTCGGGTCGCGGCTGCACTGGCTTCCGTTCCCAACATCCTGTAACAGTCCGCTGGAGGTTCGTCAGGCCCTGGTGCAGCTGGCGCGGGCCGCGCAATGGCCGGAACGGGACGAACGCAGCGGTTGAATTCCCGGCCCCGCACCGTCATCTAATGGGCATTCGGAGCGTTGCTCCCCTTTCAGAGAAGTTGTGATGCGTGTCTTTCTGTTGCTGTTCCTGCTGTTTCCCCTGCTCGAACTGGCCGTGATGATCAAGGTCGGCGGCTCCATCGGGGTGCTGGGCGTGCTCCTGCTGATCATCGGCGCAGGCATTCTCGGCGTCATGCTGATCCGCGTGGCCGGACCGGCCATGGCCCTGCGCGCCCGCGAGCGCCTGGCGCGGGGCGAGATGCCGGAAGCCGCCATGCTCGAAGGCCTTATGCTGGCCGTCGGTGGACTGTTGCTGCTGTTCCCCGGTTTCATTAGCGACGTGCTGGCGGTGGTCTGCTTGCTGCCGATGACCCGCAACCTGCTGCTGCGCAAGCTGCGCCAGAAGGCCGAGGAGCAGGCGCGCCGTCAGCGCGCCTTCGCCGATGACCTGGCAGCGCGCCAGTCGCAGCGCACCAACGTCATCGACGGCGAGTACAAGCGCCACGACCGCTGACGTTCCTCCGGGGTGAAATTTTCTTCATCCCCGCCCTTGAAATGCGCTTGCCTGTCCCTATCTAGCTGTCACCGCAAGGTTTCTGCTTCGGCAGAGCAGTTTTCGCGGCGCGCCAGGGGCGCGACCGCTCCGGCCTCGCCGGAATCACTAACGGGTCGGTGGGTTCACCGGCTGCAAGCAACTACTTGGGAGAAATCGACAATGGCACTTCGTCCCCTGCATGACCGCGTCGTCATCCGTCGCAGCGAAGAAGAAAGCAAAACCGCTGGCGGCATCGTGCTGCCGGGCTCGGCCGCCGAGAAGCCGAACCGCGGTGAAGTCGTTGCCGTAGGCGCTGGTCGCATTCTGGACAATGGAGACGTTCGCCCGCTGGCCGTGAAGGTCGGTGACAAGGTGGTGTTCGGCCCCTATTCCGGCAGCAACGCCATCAAGGTTGACGGCGAAGAACTGCTGGTGATGAGCGAGAACGAGATCCTCGCCGTCATCGAAGGCTGATACCCGCTTACGCATTCATCCCTGTAACGAATTCGAGGAAAGAACATGGCTGCCAAAGACGTAAAGTTCGGTGATTCCGCCCGCAAGAAGATGCTCACCGGTGTCAACACCCTGGCCGACGCGGTCAAGGCCACCCTCGGCCCGAAGGGCCGCAACGTGGTGCTCGAGCGCAGCTTCGGCGCGCCGCTGATCACCAAGGACGGCGTGTCCGTCGCCAAGGAAATCGAACTCAAGGACAAGATCGAGAACATCGGCGCCCAGTTGGTGAAGGACGTGGCCTCCCGCGCCAACGACCAGGCCGGTGACGGCACCACCACCGCCACCGTGCTGGCCCAGGCCATCGTCACCGAAGGCCTGAAGTCCGTGGCTGCCGGCCTGAACCCGATGGACCTCAAGCGCGGCATCGACAAGGCCACCGCTGCCGTGGTCGCCGAGCTGAAGAACCTGTCCAAGCCCTGCGCCGACAGCAAGGCCATCGCCCAGGTAGGCACCATCTCCGCCAACTCCGACGACTCCATCGGCAACATCATTGCCGAAGCCATGGACAAGGTTGGCAAGGAAGGCGTGATCACCGTTGAAGAAGGCTCGGGCCTGGAGAACGAACTGTCCGTGGTCGAAGGCATGCAGTTCGACCGTGGCTACCTGTCGCCCTACTTCATCAACAAGCCGGACACCATGGTGGCCGAGCTGGACAACCCGCTGCTGCTGCTGGTCGACAAGAAGGTCTCCAACATCCGCGAGCTGCTGCCGGTGCTGGAAGCCGTGGCCAAGTCCGGCCGTCCGCTGCTGATCGTTGCCGAAGACGTGGAAGGCGAAGCCCTGGCCACCCTGGTGGTCAACAACATGCGCGGCATCGTCAAGGTTGCTGCCGTGAAGGCGCCGGGCTTCGGCGATCGCCGCAAGGCCATGCTGCAGGACATTGCCATCCTCACCGGCGGTACCGTGATCAGCGAAGAAGTCGGCCTGAGCCTGGAGGGCGCCACCCTGGAGCACCTGGGTAACGCCAAGCGCGTGGTCCTGTCCAAGGAAAACACCACCATCATCGACGGTGCCGGCGCGCAGGCCGACATCGAAGCTCGCGTGGCGCAGATCCGCAAGCAGATCGAAGAAACCACCTCCGACTACGACAAGGAAAAGCTGCAGGAGCGTCTGGCCAAGCTGGCGGGCGGCGTTGCGGTGATCAAGGTTGGCGCAGCCACCGAAGTCGAAATGAAGGAGAAGAAGGCTCGCGTCGAAGACGCCCTGCACGCTACCCGTGCGGCCGTCGAAGAAGGCGTGGTGCCCGGCGGCGGTGTGGCCCTGGTGCGCTGCCTGAGCGCCATCGCTGGCCTCAAGGGTGTCAACGAGGAGCAGGACGCCGGTATCAACATCCTGCGTCGCGCCATCGAAGCGCCGCTGCGCCAGATCGTCACCAACGCCGGTGACGAAGCATCCGTGGTGCTGGACAAGGTCAAGCAGGGCTCCGGCAACTTCGGCTACAACGCCGCGACCGGCGAGTACGGCGACATGATCGAGATGGGTATCCTCGATCCGGCCAAGGTGACCCGCAGCGCGCTGCAGGCTGCCGCGTCCATCGCCGGCCTGATGATCACCACCGAAGCCGTGGTGGCCGACCTGCCGGAAGACAAGCCGGCTCCGGCCATGCCCGACATGGGCGGCATGGGTGGCATGGGCGGCATGATGTAAGCCGACCGGTCCCAAGCGCTGTATTGAAAGCCCCGCCTTGTGCGGGGCTTTTCTTTTTTGCGTGGCAGGCCCGCGAGGAATCCGGGCCGGTGGGCTACGTTCAGAAGCGAATGCATCGCCGCGAGCGCCCGCCATGTCCGATATCCTCTCCTTCCTGCTCGGCAGCGACCCGACCGGCCAGCCAGTCGGCCAGCCGCTGCGCCTGACCAACCGCCATGGGCTGATCGCCGGCGCCACCGGCACCGGGAAGACCGTCACCTTGCAGCGCTTGGTGGAAAACTTCAGCGATGCCGGCGTGGCGGTGTTCGCCACCGACATCAAGGGAGACCTGTGCGGCCTGGGTGTGGCCGGCCAGCCGACTGGCAAGGTCGCCGAACGCATTGCCAGCATGCCCTGGCTGGCGCACCAGCCGAAGGCCTATCCGGTAACGCTCTGGGATATCCAGGGTCGCAGCGGTCATCCGCTGCGCACCACCTTGAGCGAAATCGGCCCGTTGCTGCTCGGCAACCTGCTGGAGCTGACCGACAGCCAGCAGGCCGCGCTGTACGCGGCCTATCGGGTCGCCGACCGGGAAGGCCTGCTGCTGCTCGATCTCAAGGATCTCAAGGCCCTGCTGAACTACCTCCAGGTCAATCCGCAGGCGCTGGGCGAGGATGCGGCGCTGTTCACCCGGGCTTCCGCCCAGGCGCTGCTACGCCGCTTGGCCAGCCTGGAGCAGCAGGGCGCCGAGGCGCTGTTCGGCGAGCCGGCCCTGCAACTGGAAGACCTGTTGCGCCCGACCGCCGATGGACGCGGCATGGTTCACCTGCTGGATGCCCGGGGACTGGTGCATGACGCCCCGCGGGTCTATGCGACCTTCCTGCTCTGGCTGCTGGCCGAACTGTTCGAGCAACTACCCGAGCGTGGCGACGCCGAGCGACCGCTGCTGGCGCTGTTCTTCGACGAGGCGCACCTGCTGTTCAACGACACGCCCCGTGCCTTGCAGGAGCGCCTGGAACAGGTGGTGCGGCTGATCCGCTCGCGCGGCGTCGGGGTGTATTTCGTCACCCAGTCGCCCGGTGATCTGCCGGATACCGTGCTCGGCCAGCTGGGCCTGCGTATCCAGCACGCGCTGCGCGCCTACACGGTGCGCGAGCAGAAGGCCCTGCGGGCGGTGGCCCAGGGCTTTCGCCCCAACCCGCACATCGACACCCTGGCGACACTGACCGAGCTGGGCATCGGCGAGGCGCTGGTGGGTACGCTGGACGAGAAGGGCACGCCGGCACCGGTGCAGCGCGTGGCGATCGCGCCGCCGCAATCGCGCATCGGTCCGCTTGGCGAGAATGAACGCGCCCGGCTGCTGAGTGACTCGGCGTTGGCCGGTCGTTACGAACGAACCCTGGATCGCGAGTCGGCCTACGAACTGCTGGCGGAACGGGCAGACGATGCGGCCCGGGTGAAGGAAGCGAGCAGCGCATCCGCGCCGCCGGTGACCGATATGCTGGGTGACTTCCTGCAGCGCACGGTACAAAGTGCCGTACGGCAAACGGCCAGCCAGCTGGGGCGGCAACTGGTGCGCGGCCTGCTGGGTTCGCTGCGTGGCAGTGGCAAACGCTGAATCAGTTGCTGGTTTTGCCAGCCTGCTCCTCGGCGGCCTTGCGCAGGTCCTTTTCCATGCGCTCCAGTTCGCGCTGGAAAACCTGGTCGGAAACGGTGGATTTCTTTCGCCAGGGCTTGCGGCCCGGGTCCGGCTGGGCGGCGTAGGTGATCACTTCTCCGCCGTACACATCCTTATATCGGTTGGCCTGGCGTTCGAGTTCGGCACGCAGCTCTTCTTTGGTCACGAGTTACCTGTTTGCGATAAACATTGATTGGGATGACGGACACAGTGACAACCGGCGGAAAAGTTTCCTCGCCATGAAGTCGGTTAACGGCTGGAAAGTATATCGCTGGCAATTGTTGTTGGCAGGTTGCCGGCATAAAAAAGCCATGGTTGCGCCAGTTTTCAATGCGTGCGTTCCGCAGCATTGCAGAGTGCCGGCAGCAGGGTGTGGGAAATGGCCTGCCGCACTTCCGGGTGCAGTGTGGCGCGTCCGGCCAACAGCTGTTCCACCAGGTGGCGCAGCTCCCTCGCCCGCTGCGCATCAAGGCCCCGTACCGCCTGTTCACAGGCCTCCGCCGGGCTGGTCTGTGAAGGTATTTCAAGGCCGACGGCGTTCAGGTACTCACGAAAGGCTTCTGCGTCAATATAGGGAGCGGCTGGCATTGTGCAGGATTCCCGGGAACGATTTCGATGCTGAAAAGATAGTTCCGTGTGTACGCCTGCGCCAATCTCCGACAGGCGTTGCGGGTGGCTGTCGGAAGACATCTGTCGAGCCCTCTTTGCCGCTGGCCACCCGCTGCGTATTTCCATTATCGTAGCGGCTCCGTTGATATGCCCCTGGAAGTCATGATGTTGGAAGAAACCCTCGAGCAAATGGAGCAACTCATTGGCGATCTGCTCGCGCAGAACCAGCAGTTGCTGGCCAGTCAGACCGAGTTGACCGAAGCCCTGGCGCAGATCAAGGAAGAAAACGACACCCTGCAGCTGCAGGTGCTGGAAATGGAAGAAAAGCAGGGTGCCGTGGTTGCGCGTCTGCAGACCATGCTGCAGCGGGCCGGCAAGCTGACCAGTGTCGGTCAGGCCACCGGCGTTGGTAGTGTCATCGCCAGCGCATGAACAGCGATAACGCAGTCTCGGTTCTGAGCTTCTTCGGCCGCGACTATGCTCTCAAGGCTCCGAGCGGGAAGCAGAAGCTTCTCGAGGAATCGGCTGCGTTGTTGCGCGCACATATTGCGGACATTCAGCAGAAGCGCCCGGCCATGCGCTCGGACGAGTTGCTGCTGCTGGCGGCGCTAAGCGTCTGCTCCGCTCATCTGGAAATGCAGGAACAGCATCGGCAGCAGCTGGAATCGGTGGAGCAGCGGCTCATGGCCACCCGAGACCGGATCCAGCTGCAACTGGATCTGGCTGCCGGCTGACCGGCGCGCGAAACTGGCAGTCGCGCGATATCGGTCGATAATCGGCTGGGCCCAGCCTTCTTCCCCATGAGGATTCTTTGATGAAGCACCCAGCTCTTGCGAGCCTGGCGATGGTCGTGGCGCTGTCCGGCTGCGCCAACTCCGGCGTGACCATGAACGACGCCGTACAGGTGGCCTCGGCCATCAATACCGCGACACCCAATGCAGGCACCTCCGCCACCCGGACCACCATCACCGAACTGCTCAATGTGTTCGCCGCCACTCCGGTTTCCGGTCAGCAGGCACTGGGCGGCACTGCCGCGCTGCTCGGTCTGGCGCAGAGTCAGCTGGGTGGCAACCAGTATGCCCAGCTTGCCCAGCAGGTGCCGGGCCTACAGCAGATCACCGGCAGTAACGCGGTCAGCCAGCTGAACGCGCTGGGCATGCTGAGCGGCAAGAGCAATCAGCAGTCGTTGCTCAGCACTGCGCTGGGCAACACCGGCAGCCCTGCAGGGGTCAACCAGGCGTTCTCCGCGCTGGGCATGGACACCAGCATGGTGGGGGTCTTTTCCCAGCTGCTGCTGCAGTATTTCGGCAGTGAGGGGGTCAGTACGCCGCTCCTGCAGAGCCTGGCCAGTGTCTGGGGCGTTCAGCGCTGAAGCGTGCGAAAACAAAAAAACCGGCCACTGGACCGGTTTTTTCATTGAAGCTGGAGCGGGCGATGGGAATCGAACCCACGTCATGAGCTTGGGAAGCTCAGGTAATGGCCATTATACGACGCCCGCAAAGGCGGCCTTTTTACCAGAAGGCCGGGCAAAAAAGAAGCCCGCCGGTGCCCGGTTTGCAACCATTCGCTGATCGGACGAGTCCACACAGTGATCTCACCACCACCGCGAGGGATCTGTCATGCGCCTGCCGATCATGGCCCTGCTGGGCTCCACTCTTGTGCTGTCCGCCTGTGCCGGCCAGCCCTCCTCAGCGACTGCGGAGCAGGCGCTCAACCGCTATGGCGCCAAGGCTCAGTTCCAGCATTTCCGGCCGCTGCAGCCGGACTTTCGCGACGCGCCGGCCGGTGAATACCGTCTGGTCCAGGCCCGCCGTTACGAAGGGCGCGGACAGGTGAGCCACTACCGCTGGCGGCGCGAGCCCCTGGAGTGAGCGGGACTGGCAAGCGCGCCGGTCGGTGCGGGCTATTGGCATTGTGCTGCGTCTGGCTGCCAGCCTGGGGCTGGGACGTGGCCGAGATCGGCCGGCGCGCCGAAGTCCTGTACGGCCCGCAAGCCGAGGGCAGTCAGCGCCTGGGAGCCTGGTGGCGGCTGCTGGCTGAACAGCGTGACCGTGACGTCGAGGAACAGCTGCGCGCCGTCAACGGCTTCTTCAATGACACCCTGCGTTTCGATGACGACCGTCGTATCTGGCAGCGCATCGATTACTGGGCTACGCCGGTCGAGTCGCTGTACCAGGGCGCGGCCGATTGCGAGGACTACGCCCTGGCCAAGTACGTCAGCCTGCGCCAGCTCGGCGTACCCATGGAGCGCCTGCGCCTGACCTATGTGAAAGCCTCCGGGCAGGCACACATGGTGTTGGCCTACTACGCTGAACCCGACGCAGACCCCTGGGTGCTGGACAACCGGGTCACCGCTGTCCTGCCCGCCAGCCAGCGGAGCGACCTGCAACCCGTCTACGCCTTCAACGGCGAAGGGCTGTGGTATGCGGATCGCCTGGCGGGTGATAGCCAGGGTTTGTCGCGCTGGCAGGAGGTGCTGCACCGAATGCGGCGCGAGGGGTTCCCGTCCCTGGTTCAGCGCTAGGGCTCGCATGCCGCGCTGGGCGCATAACGGAATTGGTCCAGGAGAAAGGGATGTCACTCTTCAAGCAACGACTGCTGGCCATCGGCCTGTTCCTGATCGTGGCCTATACGGGCAATTTACTGATCAGCCTGGAAAGTTCGCGCGAGCAGCAGGTGGCCCAGCTGCGTTCCCATGCCCAGAATGCTGCGACGGCGCTTGGCCTGTCGCTGGGCAACCATGTGGACGACCCGCAAATGACCGAGCTGCTGGTCAGCGCCATTTTCGACAGCGGCTACTTCGAGCACATCCGCGTGGTCGATCCCGTCGGCGAGCAGGTGCTGGCGACGCGGGAGGCGATTGGCGAGCAGGCATTGGTCCCTGCCTGGTTCGCACGTCTGATCGATCTGCCGGTAGTCCAGGCCGAGGCGCTGGTCAGCCGGGGCTGGCAACAGGCGGCGCGGGTGCAGGTCGCCAGCACACCGCGCTTCGCGCTGGCCACGCTCTGGCATGCGGCGCTGGGTAGCCTGTTCTGGCTGGCGCTGTGCGGTGTGATCAGCGCATTGCTTGGCGGCTGGCTGCTGCGCTATCAGTTGCGCCCGCTGGACGCCCTGGTCGACCAGGCCGAAGCGCTCGAGCGTCGCGAATTCGTCAGCCAGCCGAAGCTGCCGGCCAGCCCTGAGCTGCGCCGTGTGGTCAGCGCCATGAACCATATGGTCGCGCGGCTGCGTGGGCAGTTCGAAGAGCACGCCCGTAACGTCGAGGCGTTGCGTGACGAGGCCTATGTAGACCCGCTCACCGGTCTGGCCAACCGCCGCAGTTTCGAGATGCGCCTGAGGGCCCGGCTGGCCGACGAAGAGGCGGTACGCCATGGCTTTCTCGCCGTGCTGCGCATCCGCGACCTGGCCGGACTCAACCAGCGCCTTGGTGGCGAGCCGGTGGACCGTCTGATCTGTCATCTGGCCAGCCTGCTGCGCGAACGCTGCGCCGAGCTGCTCCAGCCGGCGTTGCTGGCGCGGATACGCGGTGGCGAGTTCGCCCTGTTGCTGCCGGGGCTGCTGGCCGATGAGGCCGAGACGCTGGCCGAGCGCCTACAGTCCGATCTGGACGACCTGCGTGCCACGACACGCGAAGGGCCGCTGGCGTACCTGGGCCTCGTGCCATTCGGCGCCGGAGATGACATGCAGGCCCTGATGCGCCTGGCCGACGAGGCGCTCGCGGCCATCGACGGATTGGCCAGTGCCCAGTGGCATCGGTTGCAGCGCAGCGATCTGGACGACACCCTGGAGGAGCGACACCTGTGGCAGGCACGTCTGGAGCAAGCGCTGGAACAGCGGCGTTTCCTGCTGCATTTCCAGCCAGTGGTGGAGGCCCGCGATCCGGACAATCTGCTGCATTACAAGGTGGTGGCGCGCCTGCCCGATGCCCAGGGCCGCTGCCTGCCGGCCGGGCGCTTCCTGCCGTGGCTGGAGCGCTTCGGTTGGATGGCGCGCTTCGACCGGGTGATGTTGTCGCTGGTGCTGGAGCAGATGGGCAGTCACCGCCTGCCGCTGTCGCTGAGCCTGTCAGCCGCCAGTCTGGAGTCGGCCCAGGCCCAGGCAGATCTGCTGGCGCTATTGCGTAGGCACACTGCGCTGAGCTCGCGCCTGACCCTCGAACTGGCCGGCAACCGGCCGTTGCCGGCGGCGCAGCTGGAGTCGCTGGCCCACAGCCTGCGGCGCCTGGGCTTCGCACTCAGCCTGCAGCATTTCGGTGGACGTTTCGGTGTGCTGGGCAGCCTCTCGCGCCTCGGGCTGGCCTGGCTGAAGGTGGATGGGTGCTACATCCAGCATATCGACCGCGAGGAAGACAAACGCCGCTTCCTCGCCGCGCTGCAGCAGACCGCCCGCAGCATCGACCTGCCGCTGATCGCCGAGTGGGTGGAAACACCGGAGGAGCTGCAGGTGCTGCGCGTGCTGGGCTTCCAGGGGGGCATGGGCCGGTTGTTCGGCGAACCGGCACCCTGGAACGCGTTGCCCACCGGCGTGCCGGTGCCCGATCAGGCGTGATCCACCCGGATTAGCGGATCGGCGCCGGCGATCAGGCTGTCCAGGTTGCGGCCTGCCACGTCCACGCCCTCCAGGCGAATCTGCAGATCAGCCTGGCCCCCGGCGTTTAACTGGCCGGTCGAGCTGACCAGCAACACGGCATCGCCGCTATCGGCGAACAGCTTCAGGTAGTCGTCGAGGTTGCCGGCATGCTCACCTTGCAGCAGGTCGCGCAGGTCCAGGCGATCCCCTTCCTGGGCGTTGAAGTCATGGATGCGGTCCCGGTCGGGCGCTCCGGCACTGCCAGCATCACCTTGGCGCCAGACGAACAGGTCCGCGCCGGTTCCACCGAACAGCTGATCGCTGCCGGCGCCGCCGCGCAGGATGTCGTTGCCACCCTGGCCATACAGCACGTCATTTCCCGCGCCGCCGTCCAGCAGATCGTGCCCGCCCCGCGTATCCCCCGCCAGATGCAGTTCGCCGTGGTGCTGCTTGATGTAGTCGTACAGTTGCGCGGCGGTGGGTGGCGTGCCCTGGCGCAGGCCGAGGAACGCCTCGAGGGCCGCCAGCCCGGAGCCATCCGGCAGGTGGTCCGGCCGCTGTGGATTGCCGTCGACGCCCCAGGGCAGGCGGTCGGTGTTGATGACATCGCCGAACAGGATGTCGTTGCCGGCACCGCCACTGATCCAATCGTTGCCGACCGCCACCGGCTCACTCACCGGCCGACCAGGTTGCAGAGCCGCCTGCAGGTCCTCGGCACGCTCGATAATCGTGGCTTCGCCCGCCGGGCCGCTGACCCAGCGGGGAATACCATCGGAATCGGCCAGCCACATGCCGCGCTCGCCGGTGGCTTGGCTGTTGTCGAAATAGGCGAGTTGCCCAGCGCTGACCCCCTGGCCCATGCCGATGGCATGCACGGTGCTGATGGCCGCCAGCGGCGCGAAGGCATCGATGGTGTGCTGCAGCGTCTCCGCGCTGACCGAGGGCCCGCCGCCCGCCAGGTTGCCGGTGTAGGGGTCGTAGTACTGGGTCGGGTTGCCGTCGGTCAGCAGGTAGGTGAGGTTCTCGTGGCCCTGTGTTGGCTGCTGGGCGAACCAGGCCGTGGCAGCCTCGAACCCTGCCTGGTAGTTGGTGCCGGCACTGTAGTCGAAATGTTCGGGCCCGAGGCTTGCCAGATCTGCCAGCCACTGGTCGAGGCTGGCGTCGTCCAGGCCGGCGAGGCTGAGCTGCAGGGTGACATGGGAGGCGAAGCCGATCACTGCGAGGTTGATCACCCCGTCGTGTCCGGTGAGCTGCGGTGCCAGGTTGAACAGGGCTTCGCGGACCAGCTCGATGCGTGATGCGCCGGCGTCGCCGCTGGGGGCAGCCATGCTGCCCGAAGTATCGATGAGCAGGACGATGTTGTAGTTCTGGCCAGGTTGCAGGGTGGTCTGGGTGCCGCCGCTGTCGCCGAGCAGGATGTCGTTGCCGGCGCCGCCGGGTACCTCGTTGTCGCAGTTCGGGTTCTCGGGGATCGTCAGCGTGCCTTGCGTGAGGGTGAAGCGCTGGGTATCGGAGGTGTCGGCATCGGGCAGGCCGCCGTTGTCGCGGACGCGGAAGTCGAAGCTTGCCTGGCCGTCGGCGCCGGGCAGGTAGTGCAGCCGTCCGGCAGCGATGTCGGCGAAATCGATGGCCTGGCCGGCGCTGACCGGCTGGCCGTTCAGCAGCAGGCTGCCGCAGGCGGGCAGGCTGTCGATGATCAGTTGCAGCGGCTCGTGCTGCTGGCCATTGGCTGCGTCTCGCGCGTCGTTGAAGGGGAAATCCTCCGGACTGAACCGGTAGGCCTGGCCGAGATCCAGGCTGACCTGCATGTCGGCCGAGGCCGGCGCGTCGTTGGCGGGCAGGATGTCGATGCGCAGGCTCGATTCGACGATCTGCCCGCCGCTTTCGGCCCGGTAGTGGATCTCCGGGAGGCTGCCATTCCAGTCCGGCGCCGGGATGAAGGTGTAGTGGCCATCGGCATGCAGCACCAGACTGCCCTGGCCGGGCAGCTCGACGCGGCTGCCGGCGGCATGGATCTGGTCGCCGATGCGGAAGTCCAGCAGGCGCAGGGCGGAGCCGGCCTCGAACAGGCTGCCCTGCAGCGCGCGGTCCTCGAGACCCTGCTGGTGCGTCGGGGCCGGCGCGCCTGGCCCCTCGTCAGCGCCTGGGGCACGGGGCTGACGACTCTCCTCGATGCCGTCCAACCGCCGCGCCAGGGTCAGGTCATCGACGGCAAAGCCACCATTGACCTCCACTTCGCCGCCCACGGTATCGAGGATCACAAAGCTGCGCCGCCCGCCGGCGGCCTTGCCGGGCTCGTCCGGCGTGGCAGGGCCGGCGGCGGGTGGCTCGAACATCAGGGTCGGATCGACGCCCGCCAGCATGGGGTAGTGGATCTCGCGCATCTGCTGCACCGCCTCGCCGACATGGTCGGGGTTGCGCGGGCCGCGCGGCTGGATCCACTGGCTGTCGCGGCCGAGGTCGAGCATCCGGCCATCCGTCAGGGCCAGGGTGATCATGTCCTCGCTGGACAGGCTGATGATCTGCTCCCCTTCGTAGACCCGGGCGCCCTTGCCGAGCAGGCGGCGCAAGCCGTCGGGCGAGCGCGCGTAAACCTGACCGATCACGGTATGGACGATGGCGTAGGTGGGGGCCATGGGAATCTCTCCTTGATTCGGTGACGGACCTGTCGGTAGCGCTACAGGCCTGGGCGTGAACTGCCGCTCCTCACTTATAGTCGAGACCGGTAGGTTGTGTGCCGCTTCCTTGACATTCCGCCGGACCCTTGTCTATGCCTTTGTGCATCTGTGCAGCGCTCTGCCTGTGGCCCGCTTGGGCGCTGGCAGCGTGTCAGGCGAACGGATCGCCGCCGCACGGCATGCAAGGCCTACTCGTGAACAAGGATGTCCCACCATGCGCAAGTCTCTTCTCGTCGTCCTCCCCTGTGCCCTGGGGCTTGCCGTGCCAGCCCAGGCGCAGAGCCTGCCGCAGGCGGTGCAGCAGGCTCTGGAGGTCCATCCGGAAGTACGCGCCGGGGTGAACGGCCGCCTGGCCGCCGACTACGAGCTCAAGGCCGCCCGCGGCGGTTACTGGCCAAGGGTCGACCTGTTCGCGGGCTATGGCCGCGAGGGAACCGACGAACCCGCCACCCGGCGGGGCGATGACGACCACTGGACCAGCCTGACCCGTAGCGAATCCAGCCTGCGCATCCAGCAGTTGCTGTTCGATGGCTTCGCGACCGCCAACGAGGTGCAGCGCCGCAAGGCCGGGGTCGACTCGCAGGCGCATGCCCTGCAGGCGACCGCCGAGCGCACCGCGCTGGAAGTGGTCGAGGCCTATCTGGACGTGCTGCGCCGCGAAGAACTGGTGCGCATCGCCAATGACAACCTGCGCGCCCACCAGCGCGTCTACGACCAGATCCGCCTGCGCAGCGAGCGAGGCGTGGGCAGTGCCTCCGACCGCGACCAGGCCGACGCGCGCCTGGCCCAGGCACGCAACAACCTGACCACCGAGCGCACCAACCTGGCCGATGCGCAGGTGAATTTTTTCAGTCGGGTCGGCCGTCATCCGGAAGACCTGTCCCTGCCGCCGGGGCTGCCCGGCCATCTGCCGGCCAGCCTGGAGCAGGCGCGTCTGCGCATGATCGACAACAACCCGCTGCTACGCGCGGCCGATGCGGACATCCGCGCCGCGGAAAGCCAGTACGAGGCGGCCCGCGCCGGCTTCTATCCACGCATGGACGTCGAGCTGTCGCACAGCGCCGACAACAACCTGGATGGCCAGCGGGGTCACGTGAACGAATGGCAGGCCATGTTGCGCATGCGCTACAACCTGCTGGCCGGTGGCAGTGACCGGGCTCAGCTGGAGGCGCGCTCCTACCAGGTCGCCCAGGCCTGGGACGTGCGCATCAACACCCTGCGTCTGTTGAGCGAGGACCTGGGCCTGGCCTGGAACGCCCTGCGCAATGCCCGCGAGCAGAAGGCCGTGGCCTTCGATTACGTGCAGTACAGCGAGCGGGTCAAGGAGGCCTACCAGAAGCAGTTCAGCCTCGGTGACCGCACGCTGCTCGATCTGCTCGACAACGAGAACGAACTGTTCGCCGCCCAGCGTCGATTGGTGGACCTCACCTATACGGAGCTGTACAGCCATTACCGCATCAAGGCGGCCGAAGGTGAACTGCTGCAGAGCCTCGGGGTGGTGCCACCCATGGAGGCCGTGGCGCTCAGCTCGCCCGAACCGCGGCGGGACGACCTGCTGCCCAGCCTGAACTGACGGCGCGGCGCCGGTGGGCATACAGGTCGCGCACGCGGGCGTAGGTGCGCCGCTGCACGAAACGGACGATCCGCTGCTCGATGGCCTGCTGCTGCTTTGCCAGCTGTGGGACCGGGCGATCAGTCGAGGCCAGCTGCTCAGCGGGTTGCCGTTGCCGGCGCAACGGTTGACCGCCGAATTGCTACCCCGTGCGGCGGCCCGCGCAGGGTTGCAGGGGCGCTGGCTGAACCGCTCGCTGGGCGGCATCTCGGACGTGGCGCTGCCGGCGCTGCTGTTGCTGGACAATGGCGGTACTGCGGTGCTGCTGGAGCTGGGTGAGTGCCGGGCGCGAATCCTGGCCAGCGAAAGCGCCGGGGGCGAGGTCAGTATCGATCGTGCCGAACTGGAGGTCCGGTACAGTGGTCGGGTGTTCTTTGCCCAGCCCCGGCACGCCTTCGACTTGCGCCCGGAATCACTGATTCCGCGCACCCATGCCTGGTTCCGCGATACCTTGCTGCACTCGCGCCGGCTATACGCCGACGCCGTGGTCGCCAGCCTGCTGATCAACCTGATCGGCCTGTTCGCGCCCCTGTTCGTGATGAATGTCTACGATCGGGTGGTGCCCAACCAGGCGCTGTCTACGCTCTGGGTGTTGGCCATCGGCATCGTCGGTGCCTATGGCTTCGAATTGCTGCTCAGGAGTCTGCGCGGCCTGAGTCTGGACCTGGCGGGCAAGAAGACCGATCTGATCGTTTCGGCCACCCTGTTCGAACGCATTCTCGGCATGCCGTTGAGCCTGCGTCCGGCGCGGGTCGGCAGTTTCGCGCAGAACATCCATGACTTTCAGGGCCTGCGCGACTTTCTCTCCTCGCTGACCCTCACCAGCCTGATCGACCTGCCGTTCTGCCTGCTGGTGCTGCTGGCCATCGCCTGGCTGGGCGGTCCGCTGGTCTGGGTGCCGCTGCTGGCCTTCCCGCTGGCACTGGGTCTGGGCTGGCTGCTGCAGGCGCCGCTCAGGAAGAGCCTCGAGCGCAGCATGGCACTGGCCGCAGAGCGCCAATCGACGCTGATCGAGACCCTTGGCGGGCTGGATGCCCTGAAGGTCAACAACGCTCAGGGCGAGCGTCAGCATCATTGGGAACAGACCATCGGCACCCTGGGGCGTCTGGAATTGCGCACCCGCCAGCTCTCCAGCCTGGTGCTGCACCTGGGGCAGGCGGTGCAGCAGTTGAGCGGCGTGGTGCTGATTGTCTGGGGCGTACACCTGATCATCGGCGGTAGCTTGAGCATGGGCAGCCTGATCGCCTGCTACATGCTCAATGGCCGTGCGCTGGCGCCGCTTGGGCAGTTGTCCGGATTGCTGACCCGCTACCAGCAGGCGCGGCTGACCAAACGCAACGTCGACCAGATGATGGCGCTGCCCCAGGAGCGCCCGGGCGGCGAGCGTGCGCTGGAGCCGCACCGGCTCAAGGGCGAGATCGAGTGTCGACAGCTGAGTTTTCGCTATCCGGGTCAGCCGGAAGCGGCGCTGCGCGATCTCAACCTGCGCATCGCCCCCGGTGAGCGCGTCGCGGTTCTCGGGCGCAGTGGATCGGGAAAGAGTTCGCTGGCCCGCCTGCTGGTTGGCCTGTATGAGGCCGAAAGTGGCGGTTTGCTGCTCGACGGCCTGGACATCCGCCAGTTGGACATCGCCGAGGTGCGCCGGCAGATCGGCTATGTGCCCCAGGATATCCAGCTGTTCAGCGGCACGCTGCGCGACAACCTGGTGGCCGGCGCCCGCCAGGTCAGCGACGAGCGCATCCTGCAGGTGGCCGAGCTGGCCGGTGTACAGGCCTTCGCCCAGTTGCACCCGCAGGGCTACGGGATGCCGGTGGGCGAGCGCGGACAGCAGCTGTCCGGCGGCCAGCGCCAGCAGGTGGCGCTGGCGCGGGCCCTGCTGCTGGACCCGGCGCTACTAGTGCTCGACGAGCCGACCAGTGCCATGGATGCCGGCGGCGAGGAGCGCCTGATCCAGCGCCTGCGCCCGGCTTTGGTGGGCAAGACGCTGCTGCTGGTCACCCACCGGACCTCGCTGCTGGCCCTGGTGGACCGGGTGCTGGTGCTGGAACGCGGCCGTCTGCTGGCCGATGGGCCGCGCGAGGCGGTGCTCGCCGCGTTGCGCGAGGGACGCCTGTATGGCGGCTGATGCCTACGGGCTGATGCCCGACGTGCGCCAGGCGCAGGACGAGGATCTGCCTCGCATGGCGCGGCTGACCCTCTGGTCCCTGCTGGGCTTCTTTGTGTTTGCCGGGCTCTGGGCGCACTTCGCGGTGGTGGATGAGGTCACGCGCGCCGATGGCAAGGCAATTCCCTCGTCGCGCCTGCAGAAGATCCAGAACCTGGAGGGTGGCATCGTCGCCGAGCTGTTTGTGCGGGAAGGGCAACTGGTGGAGGCGGGGGCGCCCCTGGTGCGGCTCGACGACACCCGTTTTGCCTCCAGCATGGGCGAGACCGAGGCGGACCGGCATGCCCTGCTGCTGCGCATCGAGCGTCTGGAGGCGGAAGTGCAGGACCGTGAGCCGGTGTTTCCCGCCGCACTCGAACAGGCGGTGCCGATCCTGGCGCGCAGCGAGCTGGCGTTGCACGCCGGGCGCCGGCGCCAACTGCGCGAGGAGATCGCGGGTCTGGAAGCCCAGCTGGAGCAGCGCCAGCAGGAACTGCGCGACTACATGGCCCGCCGCGGGCAATACAGCGCCAGCCTGGCGCTGCAGGCCGAGGAGATCCGCATGTCCGAGCCCCTGGTAGCCGAGGGGGCGATTTCGCAGGTGGAAGTCCTGCGGCTACGCCGGGCCGAACTGGAGACTCGTGGACAGCTGGAGGCCACCCGTCTGGCCATCCCGCGCGCCGAGGCGGCGATCCGCGAGGTGGAGCGCAAGGTCGACGAGACCCGGGCACGCTTTCGCAACGAGGCGCTGGGCCGCCTCAACGAGGCACGCGCCGAACTCAACAAGCTCGCCGCCACCGGCCGGGGGCTGGAAGACCGCTTGCGGCGTACGCTGGTCACCTCGCCGGTACGCGGCATCGTCAAGCGCCTGCAGGTCAACACCATCGGCGGCGTCATCCAGCCGGGCAGCGACCTGGTGGAAATCGTGCCGCTGGACGACCACCTGTTGATCGAGGCGCGCATCCGCCCGCAGGACATCGCCTTCCTGCATCCCGGCCAGGCGGCGATGGTGCGCTTTACCGCCTACGACTACACCCTGTACGGCGGACTGCCGGCGCACCTGGTGCAGATTGGCGCGGACACCGTCAGCGACGAGGAGGGCAACAGCTTCTACCTGGTGCAGCTGCGTACCGAACGCAGCCACCTGGGCAGCGAGGAGGAACCTCTGCTGATCATCCCGGGCATGATCGCCTCGGTGGATATCGTCACCGGGCGCAAGAGCATTCTCAGCTACCTGCTCAAGCCGATCATCCGTGCGCGCAGCGAGGCGTTTCGCGAGCGTTGATGAGCATTCCCGGGGCAGGTCGTTCTCGGTCACCGCCGCGCCTGGACCCGCCCTCCACCGGACTCATGCCTGATCGATGAACAGCTTCTGCACCGCCGAGAAATCCTGCCCGCCCAGGCCCTGCTGCAACAGCAGGCGGTAGAGGTTCAACGCCAGGCTGCCCATGGGAATCGCGGAACCGGCCTGCAGGGCGGTTTCCTGGGCGAGGCCCAGGTCCTTGGCCATCAGGCCGGCCATGAAGCCCGGCTGGTAGCCGTGCGAGGCGGGGCTGTTGGCGTGAACGCCGGGCCAGGGGTTGTAGCGTTCCAGCACCCAGTTGCCGCCCGAGCTCTGGCGCATGATCTCCGCCAGCACGCTCGCGTCCAGGCCGCAGCGGGTGCCCAGCGCCATGGCTTCGGCGGTGCCGATCATCTGCACTGCGAGCAGCAGGTTGTTGCACAGCTTGGCCAGTTGCCCGGCACCGTCAGCGCCGGCGTGAAACAGGTGGTGGCCCATGGCTAGGAACAGCGGCCGAGCCCTTTCCAGGGTCTGCGCGGCCCCGCCGATCATGAAGGTCAGGCTGCCGGCAGCAGCCCCGGCGGTGCCGCCGGACACTGGTGCGTCGAGCATGGCCACGCCGTGGGCGGCGGCGGCCCGGTGAACGCGGCGG
>NZ_JBOY01000067.1:0-62151 GCF_000647775.1 Pseudomonas sp. RL
CTCGGCCAGGGGCAGTTGCCCCTGGCCGGCCCAGAGTTCGCATTTCACCAGGGTGACTAGGGCCAGGTAGTAGATGGGCGGCACATCCCAGGCGTGCAGGGTGCGCTCGGCTTCTGCGAGCAGGCGGAAAGCCTCGGCGATGTCACCCTCCTGCTCGGCCAGGGTGGCCAGCACGCTGTAGCCGATCACCAGGGTCACGTCGCGGCAGGCCCGCGCTTCACGGATACCGGCCTGCAACCGCTCGCGGGCCTGCTCCGGCTGCAGGCGCAGCGCCAGCAGGTAGCCTTCGTACAGGGTCAGCCGGGCGCGAACCGCGTAGGGCTTGTGCGCGCCCAGATCGCCCAGGCGCGCCAGGCCCAGGCGCACCTCGTCCAGCGCGCGCAGGACTTCCCCACGCGCCTGCAACACCCGCGCGCGATCGTGATGGGCCAGCGCCTCGAACAGCGGATTGCCGTAGCGCTGGGCCAGCTCCAGCGCCTGGCGGTTGAATTCACGGGCGCGCCACAGCACACCCCGCGTCACCGCCAGGTTGGCCAGGGTGGAAATACACATGAAGCGCTGTCCGAAGCGCTCGGCCGGCAGATCGACCAGGGCTTCGCGGCAATGCCGCTCGGCCAGCGCGATCTCGCCGCGCCCGCGGGCGATCATGCCGCTCAGGGCCTGCCATTGGGCCAGCAGCAAGCGCTGCTCAGTCGCGCTGGCGGCCGGCAGGAAGTGTCCGAGCCGTTCGGCCAGTGCCTCGGCGGCGTCCAGTTGGCAGGCCAGGGCCAGGGCCCAGCCGTAGAGCAGGATCAGCCGTGGCGAAAGCCCGAGCAGGCTGTCGGGCAGCTCCAGCTTCCAGCGCAACAGCATGGCCACGTTCTGCTCGCCGAGCAGTTGTTCTTCGGACAGGTTCTGCACCAGCTCGGCGGCCACATCGCTGCGTCCGGCGCGCAACGCCTGCTCGACCGCCTCGACCGGATCGTTCTGCCGGCTGTACCAGCGACAGGCGCGCAGGTGCAGGCTGGCACGCGACACCTCGCCCGCGGCAGGCGGATTGCGGCGCAGCAGGTCGCTGAACAGGTGGTGATAGCGGAACCAGCGGCCCTGCTCGTCCAGGGGGACCAGAAAGACCTGATGGGCCTTGAGGTGATCGAGAATCTCGGCGCTGTCATGCTCTTCACGCAACGCGTCGCACAGCTCGGCGCAGAAGCGATCGAGGCAAGCGGTCTGGTAGAGGAAGGCCTGCACGGCCGCAGGCTGGCGGTCGATCACTTCTTCAAGCAGGTAATCGTGGATCAGCCCGTCGGCGATCGCCGGGGACAGCGGAGCGGCCTCCGTTTGCGGCGCATCCTGACGCGCCAGCAACCACAGCCGCAGGCCGGCCACCCAGCCCTCGCAGCGCTGCAGCAGCAGGTCGCGCTCTTCATCGCTCAACTGGGTGCCCTGCCCGGCCACCAGCGCACCGGCCTCTTCGGCGCTCAGGCGCAGGTCCTGGACCTGCAGCTCCAGCAACTGGCGGTGCAGGCGCAGGCGCGCCAGGTGCCAGGCGGGCCGCTGGCGACTGGTGACCAGCAGGCGCACGCCGGCCGGCAGGTGGTTCAGGACGAACTGCAGGCTGCTGTCCAGCACCGCCCCCTGCACCAGGTGGTAATCGTCCAGCACCAGCAGCAGATCCTCACCGTCGAGGCGTACCTGCAGTTCGTCCAGCAGATCGCTCAGCCAGGCCTCGAAGGCGAACGGCTGGTGTGGCTGGCGCATGCGCAGCAGGGCGAGGCCCTCCTCGTACAGGCCGGGATAATGCCTGCGCAGACCTTCCAGAAAACGCTCGAAGAAGCGCCCCGGGTCGCCGTCCCGAGGCCCCAGGCCAAGCCAGAGCGTGCGCCAGCCGGACGGCAGGCGCTCGCAGAATTCGCTGGCCAGGGAGCTCTTGCCGAAGCCCGCCGGCGCGCAGATCAGCAGCAGGCGACCCTCGAGCCCCTGTTCCAGGCGCTCGCACAGGTGCGGACGAGGTGCGTGACCGGCCGGCAGCGGCGGTCGGAAGAAGTGCCGCTCCGGAATATCCCGGCCGGAAGGCGTGCCACCAGGCGAGGTAAACGCAGTCATGGGGCGGTGCGGGCCTCTGCAAACGACCCGGGAAGCCTAGCGTCTTCCGTCGCGATTTGAAAATCGGCTCGCTGGCGGGGCGCCGATCAGCAAAAAAAGCCCCGCCAGCGGGCGGGGCAAGGGAGCAAGCGTGTAACCCGACAGGGAGCCGCTACTGCCCCGCCCAATCCAGGAATGCCTGTCGGCTTTGCGGATCGAGCAACCGCCACAACTGCTGCAGGGTGTGCAGAGTGGCGTCGTTGTGCGGCAAAGTCTGCGCGGGGGCGGCCGCCAGTGGTTCGATCGAAGCGGGCGCAGCAGGGCTGGAGTCACGGCCAAGCAGCTGGCTGACCGTGGACACCGGCCTCAGTCCCTGGGACGTGGCGATGCGCTCGCCGGTGCGCACGTTCACCGACCAGCCGGCGAAGGAATCCTGCATGGCCTGCGCGTCCTGCAGGCCGGCCGGCTCCCGGTAATCAAGCTTCCAGCGCTCGCCGGCGCGACCGGTGAGACGATAGGTCGCGCTGCGCGTGCGCACCACTTCGTGACTGAGGCCGCCGCCGATGTCGAAGACGTTCTCGTAGAAAGCATCGATCCGGTAATCGCCGGGGCGCAGGTGCAACACCCGACTTCCGGTGCCGAGCAACCCATTGGCGGCAGGTGCGGGCTGGCCGTTGATAGCCATCACTTCCAGCGCATCAGGCACTTCAACCACGAGCACCTGCGCCTGCGACAACTCGGGCCCCGCGTACAACTTGACGGGGGACTGCTGGGCGCAGCCCGACAGCAGCCCGATCAGGGCCAGCCAGAATAGACGACGCATGAAGACTCCTTGGCGTTGGGGATGGGCCGCATGACGCTGCCCGATCGGTCAGAGCCAGAAGATTAAGAACGGACGATTACGTTTCGATGACAAAAAACCGGGCTGCTCGCAAGGAGCAGCCCGGCTGGAGATTTCCGCTCTCGGATGAGATCAGAAGTCGTAGCGCAGGCCCACGGACAGCGCGGAGGCCGTTTCGCCGTTGGTGCCGGGCGGGGTGGCGGTACGGGCCTGCCCCCAGGGCGTCAGCGCGATGTTGTCGTCGTTGTTGACCAGCGCGTAGTTGGCGTAGACGCGCACCGCCTTGTCCAGCTTGTGCTCGACACCCACGGCCAGCATGTCGCTGTCGCGGTCGTCAGCATCGACGGCGCGGGCCATCCACATGGCCTTGATGGCGGTGTTGGCGGCAACCTTGAGTTCGGCACCCAGGCCGTAGACATCGGAAGTGTTCTGCTCCTGAACCGCATCACTGGTACCCGCCAGGCCGGTGTAGTCCAGGGTCTGGTAGAAGCCGACCAGCTTGGCAGCGCTGGTCAGCTTGTAGGCGGCAGCCAGACGAATACCGTCCCGCTCGCCGCGGGTGGCCTCTTCCGAAACCTGCTCATAGGCCAGAGAGGCTTCGAACGGGCCGCCGGCGTAGTTCAGCGACAGGCTGACACTGTCGGTCTTGTGATCCGAAGCGGCAACGCTGTCCTCGTGCACGGAGTACGCCAGTTTGGCATTGAAGCCACTGAAGTTCGGAGTGGTGTACTGGAAGGTGTTGTCATAGCGCTCATCGAAGCGGGCCTGACCGGCACGCGTCAGGTTGCGCATATCACCCACTTGGTCGCCGAACAGGTTGGCCGGACCGCGGGCCACCTTGAACGGGCTGTCGAAACGGCCCAGCTGGACGGCGCCGAAGGTGCCACTCAGTCCGACAAAGGTGTCGCGGGTGCTGAAATTATCGCCATTGCTGTTGGTGAAATTGATTTCCTGCTCGATCTGGAAGAACGCCTTCAGATCGGGATTGATCTGATGATTACCCTTGAAACCCAGACGCGAGGAGTTGCTGGAAATGTTGACTTCGGAATAATCGGCGCCATCGTCCAGCAAATCGGTGGAAACATGGACACGTCCATAAACATCAACATCCGCCATGGCCGCGGCGGGAATAACAGCTGCGGCACTGACAACCATCGCGATCAACTTCTTTTTCATCGGAAAGCTCCATCGGGTTTGTATAACGTCCGAGCGATTTGAACGTTTCGCTGTTTCGACCGAAGCGGAGTATCCGAACCGGATGTTACAGAGCCATTTCCGGATTATGAAAGTTTGAAGTCAGGGGAACTTTTTCACATTTTGTATAAGTAGACTTTTTCCAGGCAAAAAAATGGGCGACCGAAGTCGCCCAAAATGCCTTGCGTGCTCTTTGATCAGGAAGGATCAGTTGCTCTTGGTTTTCTTCGCGTCCTTCCAGATGAAATAGGCGAACCCGGCGCAGAAGACGACGCAGAGTCCGACGATAAGTACGCCTGCCAATACCACTTCATCGATAAACATGTCCGGGCTCCTCACCACGTGCTGGTTGATCGCAGATTGCCAGAGGACCGTCGGCGCCCATTGACCCAAGTCAAGTTTGCGACGCCCCGCCCATGCGGCAGGATGCTGCACCTGATCCAGATCAAGAGTGAGGCGCGCTGCGACGCAGGTTCGGCCGACCTGCGGGGAACGTCGCTGAAACAATTGGAAACAGAGGGAGACCGGCCCGAACAGGCCGGCGGGGCGCTCAGCGCTTCTTCTTGCCGCCGCGTGGCTTCTTGCCCTTGGGCAGCGGCAACGCCCGCTCGAAGGCCTCGCGGACTTCGTTCAGGCGCTTTTCCTTGAGGTCGTGGATGCGCTTTTCGCGCTCAGCGGCGAAATCGATGGGCTTTTCGGTCATGCGGGTTCGGCTCGTTCAGGCCTTGATGTCCACCCACAATCCCTTGCGCGGCACGCTGGGGTCAAGGCTGGCCTCCAGCGCTTCCAGGTCTTCCTCGCCCTCGTCGAGGGCCTTCTTGATGCGGTCGCGTTCGCGCTGCTGACGCTGCCTGCGCTCCTGTTCCTCGCGCAGGCGCAGGGCGGTTTCCTCCGGGTTGCGCTTGTCCAGGCTCACCGCGCTTTCCTTGGCGGTCTGCTGGGTGGGCACCACGGGCGGGACGTCCGGCTTGGGCTTGGGCGGGTCCTGCTGGCTGGTCACGGCGATCTGGTGGGGCAGGATCGGCGGCAACATGATTATTCTCCTTGTTGTCCAAGCTGTCGGCCGCTGGCGGGCCGCCTTTAGCCCGATCGACCCTCCAACGGTGGCATCCCTCGGCGCTTCCGGTACCATACCCGGCTTTTTTCACCCACGGAGACGCGAATGGCGCAGCAGCAGTATCAACCGGGGCAACGCTGGATCAGCGACAGCGAGGCCGAACTGGGCCTGGGCACCATCCTGGCACAGGATGGCCGTCTGTTGACCGTGCTCTACCCAGCCACCGGCGATACCCGTCAGTACGCCCTGCGCAATGCTCCGCTGACCCGTGTGCGCTTCGCGCCCGGCGATGTGATCAGCCACTTCGAAGGCTGGAAGCTGACCGTGCGCACCGTCGAGGACGTCGACGGCCTGCTGGTATACCACGGGCTGGACGAGCAGAACGAGCCCCGCACGCTGCCGGAAACCCAATTGTCGAACTTCATCCAGTTCCGGCTGGCCAGCGACCGCCTGTTCGCCGGGCAGATCGACCCCTTTTCCTGGTTTCCCCTGCGCTATCACAGCCTGACCCACCGCAGCCGCCTGGCCACTTCGACCCTGTGGGGTCTGGGCGGCGCGCGTGCGCAGCCGATTCCCCACCAGTTGCATATCGCCCGCGAAGTGGCCGACCGCATCGCCCCGCGCGTGCTGCTGGCCGACGAGGTGGGCCTGGGCAAGACCATCGAGGCCGGCCTGGTGATCCATCGCCAGCTGCTGTCCGGGCGCGCCAGCCGCGTGCTGATCCTGGTGCCGGAAAACCTGCAGCATCAGTGGCTGGTGGAAATGCGCCGGCGCTTCAACCTGCAGGTCGCGCTGTTCGACGAGGAGCGTTTCGCCGAGAGCGACGCCGACAACCCCTTCGAGGACACCCAGCTGGCGCTGGTGGCCCTGGAGTGGCTGAAGGACGACGAGCGGGCCAGCGCCGCCCTGCTGGCCGCCGGCTGGGATCTGCTGGTGGTCGACGAGGCCCATCACCTGGTCTGGCATCCCGAGAACGCCAGCCCGCAATACCTGCTGGTGGAGCGCCTGGCCGCGGCGATTCCCGGCGTGCTGCTGCTCACCGCCACCCCGGAACAGCTCGGCCAGGACAGCCACTTCGCCCGCCTGCGCCTGCTCGATCCGAACCGTTTCCATGACCTGGAGGCGTTCCGCGCCGAGAGCGCCCACTACCGCCCGGTGGCCGAGGCGGTGCAGGAGCTGCTCGACAACGGTCGCCTGTCGGAACAGGCGCACCGCACCATCCATGAGTTCCTCGGCGACGAGGGCGAAGCCTTGCTGGCGGCCGTCACCGACGGCGACATCCAGGCCAGCCAGCGCCTGGTGCGCGAGCTGATCGACCGCCACGGCACCGGCCGCGTGCTGTTTCGCAACACCCGCGCCGCCGTGCGCGGTTTCCCCGAGCGCGAGCTGCATCCCTACCCGCTGCCGCAACCGGAACAGTATCAGGACCTGCCCGGCGAACAGGCCGAGCTGTATCCGGAGCTGGGCTACGCCGGTGACGAGGAGGACGCCCGCTGGTGGCGCTTCGACCCGCGCGTGGAATGGCTGATCGACACCCTCAAGCCGCTCAAGCAGCACAAGGTGCTGGTCATCTGCGCCCACGCCGAGACCGCGCTGGACCTGGAAGAAGCGCTGCGCCTGCGTTCCGGCATCCCGGCCACGGTGTTCCACGAGGGCATGAGCATCCTCGAGCGCGACCGTGCCGCCGCCTATTTCGCGGACGAAGAGTTCGGCGCCCAGGTGCTGATCTGTTCGGAAATCGGTTCCGAGGGCCGCAACTTCCAGTTCGCCCATCACCTGGTGCTGTTCGACCTGCCGGCCCACCCGGACCTCCTCGAACAGCGCATCGGACGTCTGGACCGCATTGGCCAGAAGCACCGCATCCAGCTGCACGTGCCCTACCTGGAAGGCAGTGCCCAGCAGCGTCTGTTCCAGTGGTACCACCAGGCGCTGAATGCCTTCCTGGCCACCTGCCCGACCGGCAACGCCCTGCAGCAGCAGTTCGGCCCTCGCCTGCTGGAACAGCTCAACGGCGGCGACGACAAGCCCTGGCAAGCGCTGCTCGATGAGGCCCGCGCCGAGCGCGAGCGCCTGGAAGCCGAGATGCACAGCGGCCGGGACCGCCTGCTGGAACTCAACTCCGGCGGCGCCGGCGAAGGCGAGCGGCTGGTCGAGGCGATCCTCGAGCAGGACGACGAATTCGCCCTGCCCATCTATATGGAAGAGCTGTTCAACGCCTTCGGCATCCACAGCGAAGATCATTCGGAGAACGCGCTGATCCTGCGCCCGAGCGAGAAGATGCTGGACGCCAGCTTCCCGCTCGGCGACGACGAGGGCGTGACCATCACCTACGACCGCAGCCAGGCGCTGGCCCGCGAGGACATGCAGTTCCTTACCTGGGAACACCCGATGGTGCAAGGCGGCATGGACCTGGTGCTGTCCGGCTCGATGGGCAACACCTCGGTGGCGCTGATCAAGAACAAGGCGCTCAAGCCCGGCACCGTGCTGCTCGAGCTGCTGTTCGTCAGCGACGTGGTGGCGCCGCGCGCCCTGCAGCTCGGCCGTGTGCTGCCGCCCCAGGCGCTGCGCTGCCTGCTGGATGCCAAGGGCAACGACCTGGCCAGCAAGGTGAGCTTCGACACCCTCAACGACCAGCTGGAAAGCGTGCCGCGCGCCAGCGCCAACAAGTTCGTGCAGGCCCAGCGCGATGTGCTGAGCCAGCAGTTCAAGCTGGCCGAGGACAAGATGGCGCCGCGCCACGCCGAGCGCGTTGCCGAGGCCAAGCAGCGCTTCGCTGCCGAGCTGGACGAGGAACTGGCGCGCCTCACCGCCCTTCAGGCGGTCAACCCGAGCGTGCGCGACAGCGAAATCGAGGCGCTGCGCCGCCAGCGCGAGGACGGCCTGAGCTACCTGGACAAGGCCTCGCTGCGCCTGGAAGCCATTCGGGTGCTGGTGGCGGGCTGACCGCCGAATAGCTCGCGAATGAATTCGCTCCCACAGGGCACATGCTATTGCTCCTGTGGGGGCGGACCTGTCCGCGAGCGCTGGCAGGAGTTTCGGCAGGGTGGCCAACGCAACGCGTTGGCCACCTTCCCCCTACCGAAGCCTTGGTCGGGCCGCACCGGCGGCCGGAGCGGCGCCGACCGCCCTACCGAAACCACGGTCCTGTCAGCCTCTGTTAACCTCTCGCTTTCTATACCTGCAGCCCCGCCGCCATGTCCTTCAACGCCGTTTTCCTCGACTCCGCCACCCTCGACGACCTTGATTTCAGCAGCCTGCATGCCTGCTTCGACCGCCTGACCCTGCACAGCGCCAGCACGCCGGAGCAAGTCATCGAACGCCTGCGCGGCGCCCAGGTGGCAATCAGCAACAAGGTGCCGCTGACCGAGCAGGTGCTGGCCGCCTGCCCGGAGCTGAAGCTGGTGCTGATCTCCGCCACTGGCACCAACAACGTCGACCTGGCCGCCGCCCGGGCGCGCGGCATCACCGTGTGCAACTGCCAGGGCTACGGCACCGCCTCGGTGGCCCAGCACTGCCTGATGCTGCTGCTCGCCCTGGCCGGCAATCTCAGCGACTATCAGTCCGCCGTGCGTGCCGGCCGCTGGCAGCAGGCGCCGCAGTTCTGCCTGCTGGATTTCCCGATCGTCGAACTGGCCGGCAAGACCCTGGGCATCCTCGGCCATGGCGAGCTGGGCGGCGCCGTGGCACGGCTGGCCGAGGCCTTCGGCCTGCGCGTGCTGCTCGGCCAGTTGCCGGGGCGGCCGGCGCGCCCCGGCTATCTGCCGCTGGACCAGCTGCTGCCGCAGGTGGACGCCCTCAGTCTGCATTGCCCGCTCACCGAACAGACCCGCAACCTGATCGGCGCCCGCGAGTTGGCACTGCTCAAGCCCGGCGCGCTGCTGGTGAACACCGCACGCGGCGGACTGGTGGATGAACAGGCCCTGGCCGACGCCCTGCGCAGCGGCCACCTGGGCGGCGCGGCCAGCGACGTGCTCAGTGAGGAGCCGCCGCGCAACGGCAATCCGCTGCTTGCGCCGGACATCCCCCGGCTTATCCTCACCCCGCACTGCGCCTGGGGCAGCCGCGAGGCGCGCCAGCGCATCCTCGAACAACTGGCCGAAAACGCCCGCGCCTTCCGCGCCGGCGCAGCGCTACGCGTGGTCGGCTGACAGGAGACCTCCATGGACCCACGAAGCGAAGTGCTGCTGCGCCAGGCCGAGCTGTTCACCGGCACGGTGCTGCTGGCCGGCCTGCCGGCCGACGACCTGCTCGCCGCCCTGCCCGACGCCATTGGCTGGAGCTGGCACGCCGGCGAGCAGGCCACACTGCAGGCACGCTTCCCCGAGCGCAGCCGGTTCGGCACCGCGCCGCCCGAGACGCGGTTCGAGACCGCCGTGCTATTCCTGCCCAAGTCCCGCGAGCTGACCGATTACCTGTTGCAGTCCCTGGCCGCCCAGCTGGCGGGCAAGTTGCTGTACCTGGTCGGCGAAAAGCGTGCCGGCGTGGAACGCGCCGCCAAGCAGCTGGCCACCTATGGCACGCCGCGCAAGCTGGACAGCGCCCGGCATTGCCAGCTGTGGCAGGTGCAGGTCGAACAGGCACCCGCGGTCCCGGTGCTGGAAGACCTGGCGCAACGCTACGAGCTGCCGCTGGCCGACGGCCCGCTGCAGGTGGTCACCCTGCCCGGCGTGTTCAGCCATGGACGCCTCGACGCCGGCAGCGCCCTGCTGCTGGAGCACCTGGAAGACCTGCCGGCCGGGTCGCTGCTGGATTTCGGCTGCGGCGCCGGCGTGCTCGGCGCGGTGCTCAAGCGCCGCTACCCGGCCAGTCCGCTGCTGATGCTGGATGTGGACGCCTTCGCCCTGGCCAGCAGTCGCCTGACCCTGGCCGCCAACGGCCTGGACGCCGCGCTGATCGCCGGCGACGGCATCCACGCCGCGCCCACCGGGCTGGCGGCCATCGTCAGCAACCCGCCGTTCCACCAGGGCGTGCACACCGACTACCAGGCCAGCGAAACCCTGCTGCGCGACGCTGCCCGCTTCCTGCGCCCCGGCGGCGAGCTGCGGCTGGTGGCCAACAGCTTCCTCAAGTACCCGCCGCTGATCGAGCAGCACCTGGGTCCGTGCGCCACACTGGCCGAGAGGCAGGGGTTCCGCATCTACCGGGCGCGACGCAGCTCCTGACCGGGACTGGTGGGAGGGGCTTTAGCCGCGATGCTTTTGGGTGACTGCACGGCGCACCTTGCCGGCCGCACCTCGCCGGCCGCACCTCGCCGGCCGCACCTTGCGGTGCGTTGGTGGATCGATGAAGCGCGATCCACCCTACGTAGGGTGGACAACGTTTTCCTTGTCGACCATCGCACCGGTACCGCCGGTCGCACGAGGAGCGGTTAAGCGGCAGGACGTCAGGCTTGCACCCACCCGCCTCGTTGGGCAGAATGCCCGCCGTCCTGGGGGAGTAGTCTCCTGCGAGCGCCCTGCTCGCGCGGCCCGCGTCAACATGCTTGGTCCACAGACCATGGCGCCGGCGACCCGACAGGCTTGAAGCCTGGGGTTTGACAAGACCTGTGACACGAACGACCCGACCCGGGGTGGGTGGGCGTGCGTGTCATTGCGTTCTCTTGTCGACCCACCCCTTTAGGAAGCCTGATGCTGGAATCCCTGCTGGTCCCCACCGGAATCGTCACCCTGGCCGAAATCGGCGACAAGACACAGTTGCTCGCCCTGGTGCTCGCTGCCCGTTTCCGCAAGCCCTGGCCGATCATCGCCGGGATCGTCGTTGCCACCCTGGCCAACCATTTCGCCGCCGGCGCGGTGGGCAACTGGATCGCCGACTGGCTGACGCCGGTGCTGCTGCACAGCCTGCTGGCCGTGGCCTTCCTGGCAGTGGCGGCCTGGGCGCTGATTCCCGACACCCTGGACGAGAACGAAGGCAGCCGCTTCAAGCGTCATGGCGCCTTCATCACCACGCTGATCGCCTTCTTCCTCGCCGAAATGGGCGACAAGACGCAGATCGCCACGGTGATGCTCGCCGCGCAGTACCCGGACTTCGTCATGGTCGTGCTGGGCACCACGCTGGGCATGCTGCTGGCCAACGTGCCGGTGGTGCTGGCCGGCAACTTCGCCGCCGAGCGCCTGCCGCTGAAGCTGATCCATCGCCTGGCGGCGCTGGCCTTCCTGCTGCTGGGACTGTATGCCGCCTATCAGGCCCTGCACCTGGCAGGGCTGCTGGGGTAGCAGCGGAGCAGCCCCTTGCTTGGGCGCTCATTGAGCGAAACCGCGCGACGGCGGCCAAGAAAGACGTTGTCCGCCCTATGAAGCGGGTATTGGCGTAGGGCGGTCAGCGCTCTATCTGACCGCCAGGGGCGCCCGTTCCGGCGTGACGGCGGACAATAAAGCGTTGCCTGTCCTACCGCGACGTCGCCTGCCGGTAGAGCGGCATCACCTTGGGAATGGTCTCGCGCAGGTTGCTCATGCGCGTGCTGGAAGACGGGTGGGTGCTCATGAATTCGGGCGGCGCGCCGTTGGCGGCGCGGGCCATCTTTTCCCACAGCGTGAGGGCGGCGTTCGGGTCGTAGCCGGCACGCGCCGAAAGCTCCAGGCCGATCAGGTCCGCCTCGTTCTCGTTGCCGCGACTGTTGGGCAGGGTCATCAGGTACTCGACACCCAGGTTGGCCATCTGCAAGCCGCCCTGCCCCACGCCCAGCGCAGCGCCGAGCTGGGTGGCCAACTCCACGCCGTAGGCCTTGGACAGCGCTTCGCGGCTGTGTTCGCGCAGGGCATGGGCGATCTCATGGCCGATCACCGCGGCCAGTTCGTCGTCGGTCAGCTTCAGCTGCTCGATCAGCCCGGTGTAGACCATGATCTTGCCGCCCGGCCCGCAGTTGGCGTTCATCTCCTGGCTGTCGATCAGGCTGACTTCCCAGGGCCACTGGGCGGCATCCGGCCGGAACACCGGGGCCTGGGCGATCAGGCGCTGGGAAATCGTCTGTACCCGCCGGGCATCGGCAGTCCCCTTGACCAGCACGCCCGCGCTGGCCGCCTGGCTGATGGCCTCGTGGTACGACTGCGCGTACATCTGGTTGACCTGCTCGGTCGACAGCATGCTGAACATGTACTGCTTGCGATCGACGCCCACGGCGCCGCCGCTGGTGGTGTTCACCGCCTGGCAACCGGCAGCCAGGGCGCAGGCCAGCACGGTGGTGGGTAACGAGGGACGCTTCATCTGTCATACCTGCCTCAATGACAGGGTAATCCTAGGTCGCCGCATCGGAACGCGACAAGCCGCCAGCCGGACGGCCCATCGACCATACTCAACGCCACGTCGATTTGCGGAGAGCTGCCATGCGCTGGAAACGTGCCCGTCGAAGCGACAACGTGGTGGATGCCCGCAGCGGTGGACGCGGTCTGCGCGTCGGTGGCGGGCTGGGCCTGGGCGGCATCGCCATCGTGGTGGTCCTGAGCCTGATGATGGGCCAGGACCCGCTGCAGATCCTCGGCCAGCTGGCCGGTCCGGGCGGTACACCGGGGGTCGGACAGCAGGCCGCTCCCCCGTCGGCCGACGATCCGCACAGCCAGTTCGTGCGCGCCGTGCTGGGTGACACCGAGGACACCTGGGACGCGCTGTTCGCACAGGCGGGCGGCCAGTATGAACATCCGCGCCTGGTGCTGTTCAGCGGCGGAGTCAATTCGGCCTGCGGTTTCGCGTCCTCGGCGGTCGGCCCGTTCTACTGCCCGGCCGACCGGCAGGTGTACCTGGACCTGCAATTCTTCGCGGAACTGGAGCAGCGCTTCGGCGCCGCCGGTGATTTCGCCCAGGCCTACGTGATCGCCCACGAGGTGGGCCACCATGTGCAGACCCTGCTGGGTATCTCCCGTCAGGTCGAGGCCGCCCGTCAGCGTGGCGAACCGATGGAGGGAGCAGGCGGATTGTTGGTGCGTCAGGAACTGCAGGCCGACTGCCTGGCCGGCGTCTGGGCGCACCATGCGCAGCGGCGCCTGGACTGGATGGAGGAAGGCGATCTGGAGGAAGCGCTGAACGCCGCCAGCGCGATCGGCGATGACCGCCTGCAGAAGCGCACCCAGGGGCAGGTGGTGCCGGATTCCTTTACCCATGGCTCATCCGCACAACGGGTGCGCTGGTTCCGCATCGGCTTCGACAGCGGCGAGGCCGGGCGCTGCGATACCTTCGAGGCGGCGCGGTTGTAGGTGGCGCGTTCGGGCACACCGTCCGGAAAGAACCGACCGCCCGGACCTGTGGGAACGACTTCAGCGAGCGTGTGGCTATGGCCTGCACCAACGCTTCGACCAGAACATCGCGGCTAACGCCGCCCCTACGACCCCGCGACGGGCGCGTGCAACCGTCCTACCGCAGCCAGCCGTGCAGCTCTGCGCAATCGCGGGCGTGCCAGTCGGCCAGCTCCGGCCAGGGGTTGTCCGGCAGGTTGACCAGCACACTGCGCGCGCCGGCGGCGCGGGCGCATTCCAGGTCGAAGCGGTAGTCGCCGACCATCACCAGGCTCTGCGTGGGTATTTCCCAACGCGCCGCCAGCTTCAGCAGGCCGCCGGGATGCGGCTTGGGCGGCGCCTCGTCGCGACCGAGAACATCATCGCGCTCGAAGCAGTCGCCCAGGCCGATGCCGTCGAGGGTGAGCTGAGCCAGCTCGTGAGCATTGCGCGTCAGCACGCCCAGGCGCACGCCGCGTTCGCACAGTTGCCGCACCAGTGCCACCGCGCCGGGCGCCGGCTGCGCGGCCAGTGCCAGTTCACGCTCGTGCTCCAGCAGCCAGGCCCGCTTGGCCCGCGCCTGCTCGGCCGGCAGCTCGGCCAGGTGGACGAGGATGTCGTCCTCGGCGGGAATGTCCAGCGCCCGGCGAATCGCCGCGAAATCATGCACGGCGACAGTCAGTGTGCCGTCCATGTCGAACACCCAGTGCCGGACATCGCGCAAGTTCATGCACGGCTCTCCCGACGACGGATCAGTCCTTCCTGGGCCACCGAGGCCACCAGCTCGCCGGCGCGGTTGAAGATGCTGCCGCGGCTGAAACCCCGCGCGCCGCCGCTCCACGGGCTTTCCTGAACGTACAGGTGCCAGTCGTCCATCTTCAGGTCGCGGTGGAACCACAAGGCGTGGTCGAGGCTGGCCACCTGCATGTCCGGCTGCCAGAACGAGGCGCCGTGCGGACGCAGCGACGCGGTCAACAGACCGAAGTCCGAGGCGTAGGCCAGCAGGTACTTGTGCAGCGCCGGGTTGGCCGACAGGCTGCCGTCGGCCTTGAACCAGTACATGTTCAGCGGCTCGCTGGGTTTCGGCCGGAAGGGATCGCCGGGGTTCACCGGACGAATCTGGATCGGTTTGGCACAGAAGATCTTGTCGCGCATCGGCTGCGGGATGCGCTCGGCATGCGGGCTGAACAGGTCCATTTCGCTGGGCAGGTTTTCCGGCGCCTCGATGCCCTCCGGCATGCTCGGCTGGTGCTCGAAGCCCGGCTCGTCGGCCTGGAAGGAGGCACTGCAGAAGAAGATCGGCTGACCCTTCTGGATCGCGGTGACCCGCCGGGTGCTGAAGCTGCCGCCGTCACGCACCCGCTCCACCTGGTAGACCACCGGCAGCAGGGCATCGCCCGCGCGCAGGAAGTAACCGTGCAGCGAGTGCACATGGCGATCGGCCATCACCGTCTGGCAGGCGGCGGACAGCGCCTGGCCAAGCACCTGGCCGCCGAACAGCTGGGGAAACCCCAGGTCCTGGCTGGCGCCACGAAACAGATTTTCCTCAATGGTTTCCAGGCTCAGCAGAGCCACCAGTTCATCCAGCACCTGACTCATGAATTTCCTCGACAAGGCATCTACCGCCGGGTCTCCCCCGGCTTGTTCAACGGTTCAACCGCGCAGGGCGACGGCCAGCTCGGCCAGCCAGGGTTCGGCATCCAGCTCCGGGGTGACCGTCTCGCTGGAGTCCAGGCGCAGCATCGGCAGCACTTCGCGGATGCCCAGCTCGGCATACAGCTCGCGGATCTGCTCGCCGCCGCCGCAGAAAGTGTCGCCGTAGCTGGAATCGCCCAGGCCGATCACCGCACCGGGCAAGCCGTACCAGGCCGGCGGCTGATCGCGCAGGGCGGCGTGGATCTTCTGCAGGCTGTCCGGCAGGTCGCCCATGCCGGTAGTAGAGGTGACCACCAGCAGCGCCTCGGGCGCCCAGGCGATCAGTTCGGCCAATTCGCCCCGCGGTTGATAGCGGGTTTCGAAGCCGGCCTGCTGCAACTGCTGCTCGGCGTGGCGGGCCACTTCCTCGGCCGTGCCGTACACGCTGCCGCTCAGAATCGCGATTTTCATGAAAAACTCCCACGTGACCGCTCAAGAATCGCGGCATTATGCCGCAAAACCGATATCCAGCCGGGAGTTGCATTTATGGGAACCGCTTATCGGAAGAAACGGGACCGCTTGCAACAAACGTCGAATAGCCGAGTCTTACAATCGGTTACCGCTTCGCTTCGAGATTTCCCCATGCGCAACGAGCCGCTGCTCACCCGTGACGAACTGGCCTTCCTCCAGCAGTTGCTGGATGAGCCCACGCCTTCCGTCACGCACGACACCAGTCGCTTGGTGCTCGACAGCAGCCCCGCCATCCATGCCCTGCTGGCCAGCCTGGGTGATGACGCGCACCTGACCGTCGAGGCCCAGGTCAACGGTCAGCGCCTGAGCTTCCCGCTGCGTCTGAATCGTGACGAGGTGCAAACCCTGCAGTTGCAGCTGGAAACGCCGCAGATCTTCGAGAAGGGCCTGGTCGAACGTCCGTGGCGCGCCACCCTGGCCACGCCGTTGGCGCTGCTGGACCGCGCTGGCGCGGCCACCGGCCTGTCGGTGCGCCAGCTCTCGCTCAACGGTGCACTGGTGGCCGGCGCCTCGCTGCCGAACAACTTCACCCTGTGGATGGTACTGCCGGACAAATCCACCCTGTCGCTGCGCGGCAAGCAGGTGCGCGTGCTGGAGGAAGGGCTGGCGGCGTATCGCATCACCCCGCTGCAGCGTAACGGCCTGGCGCGCCTGCAGGATCTGCTGGTCACGCTGCACCACGAGGCACAGGCCCACTGATCCATTGCTCCATGCCTGTGCCGCTCGCACCGACAACCAATCCTCTTCGCCACCGACCAGCATCCTCACGCCAACCCGTGGGAGCGAATTCATTCGTGAAATGCCCGGTTCGGCGCGCACACCCGCACGTCCGTCACAAGACCACTTGCATTTCGGCTTGCAGCTTGCATGATTGCGCTCCGAGCGCGCCCCGCCACCCCTGGGGCGCGTAACCGTATCCGCCCTACCCGGGCGGTCACCGCAAGGAGTCGCAGGATGCCTACCCCGCCCATGACCCTGTTGGTTGCTCGCCGCGTCGAGCCTGCCCACTACACCGCATTCATCGAATGGATGCATGAAGGCGAACGCCTGGCCGCCGATTTCCCCGGCTACCTCGGTTCCGGGATGCTCGCCCCGCCGCCCGGCGACAACGAATTCCAGATGATCTTCCGCTTCAGCGACCCGGACAGCCTGGCCGCCTGGGAGCACTCGGCCTCGCGCCAGGCCTGGTTGCAGCGCGGCCAGGGCCTGTTCGACCGTCCCCACGAGCACCGCGCCCTGGGCCTGGACGGCTGGTTCAACGAGGCCACCCGCCCGCCGCGCTGGAAACAGAGCCTGGTGATCTGGCTGGCGTTCTTTCCGGTGTCGTTGCTGTTCAACCTGTTGTTCGGCGGCTACCTGGCCGACTGGCCGATGCCGGCCCGGGTGCTGGTCACCACGCTGGCCCTGACGCCACTGATGACCTACCTGGTGATTCCGCAAGTGACGCGCCTGCTGGCGCCCTGGCTGCAGCGGCCGACCCGGGCCAGCGCCCGCCTGCGCGCCTTGCTGGCCCGCCACTGATTGCCGGCGGCGGACGGCTGCTATAGGTTGGCGCCTCCAGCCGTCACCGCCCGAGCGTGCCCATGCCCCACTCCCCGGCCCCCATCCTGATCACCGGCGCCAGCCAGCGCGTCGGCCTGCACTGCGCGCTGCGCCTGCTCGACGACGGCCAGCCGGTGATCGTCAGCTACCGCAGCGAGCGCCCAGGCCTGGAGCAACTGCGCCAGCGCGGCGCCGAGCTGCTGCGCGCGGACTTTGCCGACGAGGCCGGCATCCTCGATTTCATCGCCCGCCTGCGCCAGCACACCGGCCGGCTGCGCGCCATCGTGCACAACGCCTCCGAATGGCTGGCCGAAGAGCCCGGCCAGGAGGCCGAGGCGTTCCGGCGCATGGTCAACGTGCACATGCTGGCGCCCTACCTGATCAATCTGCACTGCGCCGACCTGCTGCTGGACAGCGCGCCGGCGGACATCGTGCACATCGGCGACGACGTGGTGCGCAAGGGCAGCGCCAAGCACACCGCCTACTGCGCCAGCAAGGCCGGCCTGGACAGCCTGACCCTGTCGTTCGCCGCACGCCTGGCGCCGAACATCAAGGTCAACGGCATTGCCCCGGCGCTGCTGATGTTCAACGAGGGTGACAACGAGGATTACCGCCGCCGCGCACTGGCCAAGTCGCCGCTGGGATTCGCACCGGGGCCGGAGGTGATCTATCAGAGCCTGCGCTACCTGCTGGATACTCCTTACCTGACCGGCACCACGCTCACGGTGAATGGCGGTCGGCATCTCAAGTAGCCCCAGTCGTGCGATACTCGCCGCCCCCCAGAATCGGAGAGCAACGGCCATGCGACTGGAACCGGGAATGGCGCGCATTCGGGTCAAGGACCTGCGCCTGCGGACCTACATCGGCATCAAGGAAGAGGAAGTCCTCAACAAGCAGGACGTGCTGATCAACCTGACCATCCTCTATGCGGCGCACCAGGCGGTGGCGGAAAACGCCATCGAGCGGGCGCTGAACTACCGCACCATCACCAAGGCGATCATCGCCCACGTGGAGGGCAACCGCTTCGCCCTGCTGGAACGCCTGACCCAGGAAGTGCTGGACCTGGTGATGGCCCACTCCGAGGTGCGCTACGCGGAAGTCGAGGTAGACAAGCCCCACGCGCTGCGCTTCGCCGAATCCGTCTCCATCACCCTCGCCGGTCACCGCGAATAGCCTGGAGTCCCCCTATGAACGAACAACAACGCCTGGAACTGGAAGCCGCGGCCTTCCGCCGCCTGGTGCAGCATTTCCAGGAACGCACCGATGTGCAGAACATCGACCTGATGAACCTGGCCGGCTTCTGCCGCAACTGCCTGGCCAAGTGGTACAAGGCCGCCGCCGACGAGCGCGGCGTGGAACTGGAGCTGGAGGCCGCGCGCGAGGCGGTGTACGGCATGCCGTATGCCGAGTGGAAGTCCCGTTACCAGCGCGAAGCCAGCGCCGAGCAACTGGCCAGTTTCGAGAAGAACAAGCCCGAATGAACCTGAACGACTTTCGCACCGCCCTGCGCAGCGAACAGCACCTGTTCGCCGACACCCTGGCGTTCATCGGCGCCCGGTACGACTACACGCCAAGCGCCTTTCGCAACGGCGACCAGCAGAACGCCGCCGGCCAGAACGAAGGCTCGTGCAAGGTGCTGGGCATGGCCCTGCTGGAAGGCCTGACGGACGAGGAGGCCCTGCGGGCCTTCGGCGAGCACTACCGCAGCGTGCTGGCCACGCCCGAGGGAAGTGACCACGGCAACATCCGTGCGCTGGTGAAGACCGGCCTGGCCGGCGTGGCGTTCGAGCAACTGCCGCTGGCGCGCAAGCACTAAGCTCCCACGACGTGGAACTGGCAAGCCGCGCAGGGTGGACAACGTTTGCCTTGTCCACCGCCTCGCAACGCCGAAGCGGCGGCCAGAACGGCGCCGACCGCCCTACTTTCAGCCGCGCGCTGCGCGGATCGCCTCGATATAGGGCTCAGCCTGGCGCTGGTCCTCGATCATGGCGATGAAGGCGTCGGCGGCCGCCAGCTCGTAGCCGGCCTCGCGGAAGAACACCAGGAAGCGCTCGAAGTCGCCGATGCGCAGGCCACGATAGGCCTTGACCAGCTTGTGCAGTGCCGGCGGGGTGTCGTCGGCCGGCTCCATGGCCAGGTAGGCCTTGATGGCTTCGTCGCCGATTTCCTCGCCGATCACCTGCTTCTTGTCCTTGCGCATCGCTCGCCTCGCTCATGTCAAAGGGCCCGCAGTGTACTCCCCCGCCCCGGCGGCGCTCAACGCAACCAATCGCTGCGCATTTCCTTACGGAGAGCAGGCGTATACTGGCCCGGCATTGCCCTCCGGGAGCCATCATGTCCTTGCAACTACCGCTGTTCGCGGCCTGGCGCCAGACGCTGCGCGCCGGCTATTCCCGTTCTTCCCTGCAGGGGGACCTCGCCGCCGGCCTGACGGTCGGCATCATCGCCATCCCCCTGGCCATGGCGCTGGCCATCGCCGTTGGCGTGCCGCCACAGCATGGCCTGTACACCGTGCTGGTCGCCGCTCCGCTGATTGCCCTGCTTGGCGGCTCGCGCTTCAACATTTCCGGCCCCACCGCCGCCTTCGTGGTCATCCTGCTGCCCATCACCCAGCAATACGGCATCGGCGGCCTGCTGCTCTGCACCCTGCTGGCCGGGCTGATCCTGATCGCCCTGGGCCTGCTGCGCGCTGGCAAGCTGATCAGCTTCGTGCCCTATCCGGTGACCCTGGGCTTCACCGCCGGCATCGGCATTGTCATCGCTACCCTGCAGATCAAGGACTTCCTCGGCCTGCAGCCCCAGGGCGAACCCGCCCACTATGTGGCGCAGCTGATGAGCCTGGGCGAGGCGCTGCCCACCCTGCAGTTCGGCGACGCGCTGGTTGGCATGGTCTGCCTGGGCGTGCTGATCGTCTGGCCGCGCTTCGTGCCGAAGATCCCGGGACACCTGGTCGCCCTGCTGGTCGGCACCCTGCTCGGCCTGCTGCTGGAATCGGTCGGCCTGCCGCTGGCCACCCTGGGCGAGCGTTTCAGCTACGTGCTGGATGGCGTCGAGCATCCAGGGATCCCGCCGTTCCTGCCCAGTTTCGCCTGGCCGTGGGATCTGCCCGGCCCGGACGGCCAGCCACTGGTGCTGTCCTTCGAGCTGATCCGCCAGTTGATGGCGCCGGCCTTTGCCATCGCCATGCTGGGCGCCATCGAGTCGCTGCTGTGCGCGGTGGTGGCCGACGGCATGGCCGGCACCAAGCACGATCCCAACGCCGAACTGCTCGGCCAGGGCATCGGCAACCTGGTGGCGCCGCTGTTCGGCGGCATCACCGCCACGGCGGCGCTGGCCCGCACCGCCACCAACGTGAAGGCGGGCGCCTTTTCGCCGGTGGCAGCCATCGTGCATGCCGGGGTGGTGCTGCTGGCCGTGCTGCTGCTGTCGCCGCTGTTCAGCTACCTGCCAATGTCGGCCCTGGCGGCCCTGCTGCTGATGGTCGCCTGGAACATGAGCGAAGCCCACCATGTGGTGCACACCGTGAAGATCGCGCCGCGCACCGATGTGCTGGTGCTGCTGGTCTGCCTGGTGCTCACCGTGCTGTTCGACATGGTCCTGGCGGTCGGCGTCGGCCTGCTGCTGGCCGCCGGCCTGTTCATCAAGCGCATGAGCGATGTCACCGACACCGCCAGCCTGCCACCCGGCTACCACGAGGCACTGCATGATTTGCCCGAGGGCGTGGCCGCCTATGCCATTCGCGGCCCGCTGTTTTTCGGCGCGGCGGAGAAGGCGCTGGATGCCCTGCGCCGCTTCGATCGCGAGATGAAGGTGGTGATCGTCGAGATGAGCGCCGTGCCGCTGCTGGACATGACCGCCCTGGCGGCACTGGAAAGCATCCTGGATCACTACCAGCGCCACGGCATCGGCTTGGTACTGGTCGGCACCACGCCCCGGGTGCGTCTGAAATTGCGCCGCGCCGGCATCCACCGTCGCGAGGGCGAGCTGGCGTTCGTGCGCAACCTGGCACAAGCCCGCGAGAAGGCGCTGCGCTGGCTGGATGACCGGGGCACACCGGCCGCGTAGGCGGTCGGCGCTGTTCCGGCCGCCGCAGGGTCCCACTCGGTGGCCAAGGCGATGCCTTGACCATCCTACGCCCGGGTTACGGCCCGTGGGGCGATCCCGCCCCGGCGGCCAGGAACTACCCGATCAGGCCCTGGGCAGGGTGACGCCGGTCTGGCCCTGGTATTTGCCGCCGCGATCGCGGTAGGAGACTTCGCAGGGCTCGTCGGACTGCAGGAACAGCATCTGCGCCACACCCTCGTTGGCATAGATCTTCGCCGGCAGGGTGGTGGTGTTGGAGAATTCCAGGGTCACGTGGCCTTCCCATTCCGGTTCCAGCGGGGTGACGTTGACGATGATGCCGCAGCGCGCGTAGGTGCTCTTGCCCAGGCAGATGGTCAGCACGTCGCGCGGAATACGGAAGTACTCGACGGTGCGCGCCAGGGCGAAGGAGTTCGGCGGAATGATGCACACCGGGCCCTTCACGTCCACGAAGCTCTTTTCGTCGAAGTTCTTCGGGTCCACGGTGGCCGAGTGGATGTTGGTGAACACCTTGAATTCGTCGGCGCAGCGCACGTCGTAGCCATAGCTGGAGACACCGTAGGAGATCAGCCGCTCGCTGCCCTCGGTGCGCACCTGGCGTTCGACGAAGGGCTCGATCATGCCGTGCTCCTGGGCCATGCGGCGGATCCACTTGTCCGATTTGATGCTCATCGCGGTGTCCTGAATGGGTTCAACTGGAATGGCGCGCATCTTACCGGGCCAATGTCGCTCCTTCCAAGCCGAGGCGCCGGGTGAAGCCCATTTTCCCCCATTCGTCCACTGATCCAGATCAACATTCCCAGCCCCGCTCTTGCATAGCCTCGCATGCTGGCACGGTGCCTTTAAACCGAACGAACCGGGATATCCAGCAGCAGAAGGGAATGAACGATGGCGCTCAAGATCGAGTGGTCGGCCGAATTCGAAACAGGGATCGACCTGATTGATGAACAGCACAAGCGGCTGTTCGAGTATTTCGAGGAGATTCAGAACTGCATCGAAAGTGGCGATGGCAGCCAGGTGGAGATTCTCTGCCGCGGCCTGATCGACTATGTGCTTTCGCACCTGGTGTTCGAGGAGTCACTGATGGAGCAGGCCGGCTATCCGATGTTCGAAGCCCATCGCCAGGTACACGACGCATTCCGCCAGCGCGCCAACGAATACCTGGACAAGGTGACCAACGGCATCGACCCGCTCAAGGTGGCGCGCGACATGCGCACCGACGTGGGCCTGTGGCTGATCAACCACATCAAGCACGAAGACAAGCACTACGTCGCCCTGGTCAAGAAGAACCTCGACCGCGGCTTCGCCTCGCGCATGCTCGGCAAGTTCTTCGGCTGAGCACCCGGACAGGCACCGGGTGCCAGCCAATATCCTCAATCGTCGCTGATTTCGATCTTCGGCATCGACTGCGCGACGATCTGGCTGCCCTGGGCGATGCGCGCGCCCACCGTGCGCGCCACCTGCTGGTAGAGCATGGCGATCTGGCTTTCCGGATCGGCGATCACCGTCGGCCGACCGGCGTCAGCCTGGCTGCGGATGGCCATGGACAGCGGCATTGAGGCCAGCAGGTCGACGTTGTACTGCGCCGCCAGCTTTTCGCCGCCGCCTTCGCCGAACAGGTGCTCGGCATGGCCGCAGTTGGAGCAGATATGGATGGCCATGTTCTCCACCACGCCCAGCACCGGAATGTTCACCTTGCGGAACATCTCCACACCCTTTTTGGCATCCAGCAGGGCCAGGTCCTGGGGGGTGGTGACGATCACCGCGCCGGCCACGGGCACCTTCTGCGCCAGAGTCAGCTGGATGTCGCCGGTGCCCGGCGGCATGTCGACCACCAGGTAATCGAGGTTGTCCCAGGCGGTCTGGGTGATCAGTTGCAGCAGCGCACCGGAGACCATCGGCCCGCGCCAGACCACCGGCGTCTTGTCGTCAGTGAGGAAGGCCATGGACATCACCTGAACGCCATGGGCCTCGATGGGCACGAAGAACTTCTCGTCGCGCACTTTCGGCCGGGTGCCCTCGGGAATGCCGAACATGATGCCCTGGCTGGGGCCGTAGATGTCCGCGTCCAGCATGCCGACCCGGGCGCCCTCGCGGGCCAGGGCCAGCGCCAGGTTGGCGGCGGTGGTCGACTTGCCGACGCCGCCCTTGCCGGAGGCCACGGCGATGATGTTCTTCACGTTGCTCAATGCCGGCACCGAATCCTGTGCCTTGTGCGCGGTGATCACGCAGTCCACCTGCACACTGGCCTGGCTGATGCCGTCGAGGTTCTCCAGCGCCATCTGCAGCAGCTGGGCCAGACCGCTCTTGAACAGGCCGGCGGCATAGCCGAGCTCCAGGCGCACGGCGACGCGCTCGCCCTGGATGTCGATCTGCTTGACGCAGCCGGCGCTGACCGGGTCCTGGTTGAGGTGCGGGTCGGTGTATTGACGCAGCGCGGCTTCGACGGCTTCGCGGGTAATGGACATGGGGGCTCCAGATTCGGACCGGCGGGACAGGCGGGCATGATAGCAGCAGCGACACGCCTCAGGCTGGAGCAGGCCGTAAGGTAGACAACGGCGCAGCTGTCTACCGGGTATGCGCGGGTATGCCGCGTGGAAAATCGCTGCGCGCGTTTTCCCCCCTGCGGCTGGTGGCTTCCGGCGCGCCCCTTCCCTTATAGTTGCCGGCTTGTTCCATCAGCGTGCAGCCCAACCGCCATGTCCGAAGCCCGCAAGATTCTCGTCACCAGCGCCCTGCCCTACGCCAACGGCTCGATCCACCTCGGCCACATGCTGGAATACATCCAGACCGACATGTGGGTGCGCTTCCAGAAGCTGCGCGGCAACACCTGCACCTATGTGTGCGCCGACGATGCCCACGGCTCGGCCATCATGCTGCGCGCCGAAAAGGAAGGCATCACCCCCGAACAGTTGATCGCCAACGTGCAGGCCGAACACATGGCCGACTTCGCTGACTTCGGCGTGAACTTCGACAATTTCCATTCCACGCACAGCGAAGAGAACCGCGAGCTGTCCAGCGCCATCTACCTGGCGCTGCGCGACAAGGGCCACATCGCCACCCGCTCGGTGACCCAGTACTTCGATCCCGAGAAAGGCATGTTCCTGGCCGACCGCTTCATCAAGGGCACCTGCCCCAAATGCGCGGCCGAGGACCAGTACGGCGACAACTGCGAGAAGTGCGGCGCCACCTACGAGCCGACCGAGCTGAAGAATCCGCGCTCGGCCATTTCCGGCGCCACGCCGGTGCTCAAGGAGTCCAAGCACTTCTTCTTCAAGCTCCCGGACTTCGAGGCGATGCTCAAGGAGTGGACCCGCAGCGGCGCGTTGCAGGACTCCGTGGCCAACAAGATCGCCGAATGGCTGGATGGCGGCTTGCAGGAGTGGGACATTTCCCGCGACGCGCCCTACTTCGGCTTCGAGATCCCGGACGAGCCGGGCAAGTACTTCTATGTCTGGCTGGATGCGCCAGTCGGCTACATGGCCAGCTTCAAGAACCTCTGTGCCCGCCGCCCGGAGCTGGACTTCGACGAGTACTGGAAGCCGGACTCCAGCGCCGAGGTCTACCACTTCATCGGCAAGGACATCATCAACTTCCACGCGCTGTTCTGGCCGGCGATGCTGGAAGGCGCCGGTTACCGCAAGCCGACCGCGCTGAACGTGCACGGCTACCTGACCGTCAACGGCCAGAAGATGTCCAAGTCGCGTGGCACCTTCGTCAAGGCGCGCACCTACCTGGATCACCTGAACCCGGAATACCTGCGCTACTACTACGCTTCCAAGCTGGGCCGCGGCGTGGACGACCTGGACCTGAACCTTGAGGACTTCGTGCAGAAGGTCAACTCCGACCTGGTCGGCAAGGTGGTCAACATCGCCAGCCGCTGCGCCGGCTTCATCCACAAGGGCAACGCCGGCGTGCTGGTGGCCACCGACATCGAGCCCGAGCTGCGCGCCAGCTTCCGCGACGCGCTGCCGAGCATCGCCGAGGCCTATGAGAAGCGTGACTTCGCCCGCGCCATGCGCGAAATCATGCACCTGGCGGATCTGGCCAACGCCTGGATCGCCGAGAAGGCGCCGTGGGCGCTGAACAAGCAGGAAGGCAAGCAGCAGGAAGTGCAGGAAATCTGCGCCCTGGGCGTCGAACTGTTCCGCCAGCTGGTCATCCTGCTCAAGCCGGTCCTGCCGAAGCTGGCCGCCGACGCCGAACAGTTCCTCAATGTGCCGCCGCTGGCCTGGGCCGACCTGGCGCAGCCGCTCGCCAACCATCAGCTGAATGCCTTCACTCCGCTGATGACCCGTATCGAACCGGCCAAGGTCGAGGCCATGATCGAAGCCTCCAAGGAAGACCTGGCGGCCACGAACGCGCCGGCCGGCAATGGCGAGCTGGCAAAGGACCCGCTGGCCGCTGAGATCAACTTCGACGCCTTCGCGGCCGTCGACCTGCGCGTCGCGCTGATCGAGAAGTGCGAGTTCGTGGAAGGCGCCGACAAGCTGCTGCGCCTGACCCTGGACATCGGCGACGCCAAGCGCAATGTGTTCTCCGGCATCAAGAGCGCCTACCCGGATCCGAGCCAGCTGGAAGGCCGCCTGACCCTGTACGTGGCCAACCTGGCGCCGCGCAAGATGAAGTTCGGCGTCTCCGAAGGCATGGTGCTGGCCGCCGGCCCCGGCGGCAGCGAAATCTTCCTGCTCAGCCCCGACGCCGGCGCCAAGCCGGGCCAGCGGGTGAAGTAAGGCGGGGTTGGTGCCGTAGGGTAGACAACGGCGAAGCCTTGTCTACCGGGCATACGCCGGCGTGGCTGTGGTGGAAAATCGCTGCGCGAGTTTTCCACCCTACGATTGACGCGGCACCGAACCACAATAAAAAAACGGAACCCTCGGGTTCCGTTTTTTTATTTCTCAGCCTGGTCGCCGTCAGCGGGCCATCTGCTCGAACATGTAGTCGGGCAGCGGGTCGAGGACGATCTCGGTGCCCTGGTAGGCCGGCGCTTCGGTCTTGGCGAATACGCCGCGCTTGTCCTTGCCGCCGCGGTAGTCGATCACGCAGCCATTGCTCTCCACCCAGAAATGCGGCGACACCACGCGACCACCCACCTCCAGCTTGCCCAGCATCGCTTTGTAGGGGACGCCCTGCTTGGCCAGACGGCTGACGACCAGACGGCTCAGGCTGTCGCTGGCGGTGTGGGTGGCATCCAAATCATCGAGCAGGCGTTGCAGTTCCTGGGTGTTCATAAAGAGCAAAGAGCCTCGGGGGTGTGGTGTTCTGACGCGGCGTATTCTACGACCAAAGTCTAATGATTGTTAGCGAGCTTTCTTTAAGTCAGCGACTAATTTGCATGCAAAGGATTCATCCAGCCGCCGGCCTACACTGGTCAGGACACTGGCGGCAGGACGCAACATCATGGTTCGTTCAGGCTCCGCGATGCGCTACGGCATCGAATTCGAATACCTGCTGATCGATGCCTCGGGCCCACACGCCGGACGCATCCGCGATTTCACCAACCTGGACTTCCCCGCCCTCAGCCGGATGCTGGCCGCCAAGCCAGGGCTCGACGATCCCACCCTGGCCACCGGAGACCAGGGTATTCGCAGCGGCTACTGGTACCTGGAAGGTGACGAGCGTGCCCACCCGGACGGTCGCTTCGCCGGCCTGGCGGTCAAGGGCGTGGAGATTCGCACGCCGCCGCGCAACAGCGTCGCCGAGGCGCTGGACCTGCTGCTGGAGATCGAACGGCAACTGGCCGCCACCCTGGCCACCCATCACCTGGCACTGAGCATCGCGGCACTCAACCCGCTGCACGAACGCTACGTCTTCGACCCACCGCTGAACACCTACGAACAGCGCACGCGGGCGGCCGATCGGGACTTCGCCGGCAACGACATCGCCACCCTGACCTTCGGCCCGGACCTCAACCTGTCCTTCGCCGAGCGGGACTGGCGACGCGACCTGGACGCCGCGCGCAAGCTGAACTTCTACGCGCCGTTCATCGTGCCGTTCAGCTTCGATTCGCCCTGGTACGCCGGCCAGCCTTGGACCGGCTGGTCGCGGCGCACCTGGATGCGCTGCGGCTGCAGACCGGCGGTGCGGGTGTATGTCGAGGCGGATAACCACGCGGCGCTACAGGCCTCGCCGCTGATGCGTCCGGCGCGCTTGCCCGGTGAAGTCGGGCGCATCGAGTTCAAGGCCTTCGACGCCGCGCCCGGCGTGGCGCTGCTAGCCGCCCTGTGCCAGCTGCTGACCGGCCTGTGCCTGGACGACAGCCTGCCGGGGCGCAGCGAGGAGCCCGATGTGGACCTCTACCGCCTGGCTGCCCTGGACGCCTTCGACGAGGCGCAGATCGCCCATGGCGCACAGCGCGTGCTGCGCGCCAGTGAGGCCGCGCTGCAACAGGCCGGACTCGAGGCGGCGGCCGGCCAGCTGGAACCGCTGTGGCGCCAGCGTGCCGCGCGCACCACCCCGGCCCATGCGCTGCGCGCCAGTGGACAGCCGTACTGGCCGGGCGGCCTGGCCGCCCATTGATGCCCGTCAGCCTGCGGCTGCCTGTCGCGCCTTGTATGCCCTGCCCCCCTCCCGGATAATACCGGCCCTCTTCAACGGCCCACCCAGAGCGATGCCCCTGCAATGACCGAACTCGCCCTGATCATGGTTAGCGCCATCCTGGTCAACAATTTCGTCCTGGTGCAGTTCCTCGGCCTGTGCCCGTTCATGGGCGTCTCCAAGAAGGTGGAAACGGCCATCGGCCTGTCGCTGGCCACCACCTTCGTGCTGACCCTGACCGCCATGTGCGCCTATCTCGTGCAGGAATACCTGCTCGAACCGCTGGGCCTGGAATTCCTGCGCACCATCAGCTTCATCCTGGTGATCGCCGTGGTGGTGCAGTTCACCGAGATGGTGGTGAACAAGACCAGTCCGCTGCTCTATCGCGTGCTGGGCATCTTCCTGCCGCTGATCACCACCAACTGCATCGTGCTCGGCGTGGCGCTGCTCAACGCCAACCGCAGCGAGTTCACCTTCATTACCGCCACGCTGAACGGCTTCGCCGCCGGCCTGGGCTTCTCGCTGGTGCTGGTGCTGTTCGCCGCCATGCGTGAGCGCATCGCCATTGCCGATGTGCCCAAGGCCTTCCAGGGCCCGGCCATCGGCATGATCACCGCCGGCCTGATGTCGCTGGCGTTCATGGGCTTTGCCGGGTTGATCAAGCTATGAGTCTGGTGCTGATTGCCGTCGTCGCGCTGCTGATCCTCTGCCTGGCCTGCGGAGCCCTGCTGGGCTACGCGGCGATTCGCTTCAAGGTCGAGGGCGACCCCATCGCCGAACAGATCAACGCCCTGCTGCCGCAGACCCAGTGCGGCCAGTGCGGCTATCCGGGCTGCAAACCCTACGCCGAGGCCATCGCCAACGGCGACAAGATCAACAAGTGCCCGCCCGGTGGCGAAGCCACCATCCAGGCCCTGGCCGACCTGCTGGACATGGAGCCCGAGCCGCTGGACGCCGAGGGTGGCGAGAAACCGCAGATGGTCGCCTTCATTCGCGAGGCCGAATGCATCGGCTGCACCAAGTGCATCCAGGCCTGCCCGGTGGACGCCATCGTCGGCGCCGCGCGGCAGATGCACACGGTGATCGCCAGCGAATGCACCGGCTGCGACCTGTGTGTGGAGCCCTGCCCGGTGGATTGCATCGACATGCTTGAAGTGGGCAAGAGCCTGCAGAGCTGGAGCTGGACGCTGCCGCTGGCGCCGGGCCAGCTGATCGCCACCGACCGGGAGCAGGCCGCATGACCGCGATGCACACGACTGTTTGGGACATCCCCGGCGGCATTCATCCGCCGGAGCGCAAGGAGCTGTCCAACCGCGCGCCGATCCAGACCGCGCCGCTGCCGGCCCGGCTGATCCTGCCGCTGAGCCAGCATCTCGGCGCGCCGGCCGAACCCTGCGTGGCCGTCGGCGAGCGCGTGCGCAAGGGCCAGAAGATCGCCGAGGCCCAGGGCACGGTCAGCGTGCCGCTGCATGCGCCGACCTCCGGCATGGTCAGCTTCATCGGTCCGCAGCCCTATCCGCATGTCTCCGGCATGGCCGCACCGGCCATCGTCATCGACAGCGACGGCCAGGATGAATGGTGCGAGCTGCAGCCGGTCGCCGATTTCCGCAGCCTGGCGCCCGCCGATCTGCTGGCGCTGATCCGCGAGGCCGGCATCAACGGCCTGGGCGGCGCCGGCTTCCCCACCGCCGCCAAGCTGGCCGCGCGGCCGCTGGACAAGGTCAGCACGCTGATCATCAATGGCACCGAGTGCGAACCCTACATCACCGCCGACGATGTGCTGATGCGCGAGAAGGCCGCCAAGCTGGTCGGCGGCATCGACATCCTCGCGCACCTGATCCAGCCGGAAAGCGTGCTGATCGGCATCGAGGACAACAAGCCCGAGGCCATCGCCGCCGTGCGCGCGGCGCTCGGCGAGCGCCCCTATGTGCTCAAGGTGTTCCCCACCAAGTACCCCTCCGGTGGCGAGAAGCAGCTGATCCAGATTCTCACCGGCCGCGAAGTGCCCAGCGGCGGGCTGCCGGCCGACATCGGCATGCTCTGCCAGAACGTCGGCACCTGCGTGGCCATCCATGACGCCGTGGTGCTCGGCAGGCCGCTGATCTCGCGCATCACCACGCTGACCGGCGAGGCGCTGGCGCGGCCGATGAACGTCGAGGCGCTGATCGGCACGCCGGTGAACGAACTGCTGGCCTTTGCCGGCCTCCAGTCGAACAGCCTGGATCGCCTGATCATGGGCGGGCCGATGATGGGTTTCAGCCTGCCGTCGCTGGACGTTCCGCTGATCAAGACCACCAACTGCCTGCTGGCCGCCACCGCAAAGGAGTTGCCGCCGCCCCCGCCGGCACTGCCGTGCATTCGCTGCGGCGAGTGCGCCGAGGCCTGCCCGGCCAGCCTGCTGCCGCAGCAGCTGCATTTCTTCGCCCTCGGCCAGGACCACGAACAGTTGCGAGCCCAGCACCTGTTCGACTGCATCGAGTGCGGCGCCTGCGCCTACGTCTGCCCGTCCAACATTCCGCTGGTGCAGTACTTCCGCGCCGCCAAGGGCGAGATCCGCGAGCTGGAACAGAAGCAGCAGAAGGCCGAGCACTCGCGCCAGCGCTTCGAGCAGCGCCAGGAACGCCTGCGCCGCGCCGAGGAACAGAAGGAAGCCGAACGCAAGGCGCGGGCCGAGAAGGCCGCGCTGGCCAAGGCCGCCAAGGAGGCTGCGCCCGCCGTCGAGGCCACGCCCCAGGCGGTGGAAGCCGGCGAAACCCTCAAGCGCCTGAAGATCGAGGCCAGCATGGCCCAGGTGGCGCTGAAGAAGGCCGAAAAGCAGCTGGCCCAGCACGACACCGAGGAGCTGCGCCAGCAGGTGGAAACCCTGCGCGCCGCCGCCGAACAGGCCCAGCAGGCGCTGGTCGCCGCCCAGCCAGCCAAGCCAGCGCCCGCCGCAGCCAAGCCGGCCAGCGACGAGGCGCTGAAGAAGGCCAAGATCGAAGCCGCCATGTTGCGCGCGCAGATCCGCAAGCTGGAGAAGCTGGAAGCCCCGGACGACGATCAGCAGGCCGAATTGGCACATCTGCGCCAGCAATTGGAGGAAGCCGACAAGCTGCTGGCCGCCGCCGAAGCCGCCGCACCCGTGCCGGCCGCCAAGCCGGCCGGTGACGAAGCCCTGAAGAAGGCCAAGATCGAGGCCGCCATGCTGCGCGCGCAGATCCGCAAGCTGGAAAAACTGGAAGCTCCGGACGACGATCAGCAGGCCGAACTGGCCCGCCTGCGCCAGCAACTGGAAGAGGCCGACCAGGCCTTGGCCAGCGCCGAAGCTGCCGCGCCGGCGCCGGTGCCAGCCGCCAAGCCGGTCGATGAGGCGCTGAAGAAGGCCAAGATCGAGCTGGCCATGGCCCGCGCCGAACTGAAGAAGGCCGAGAAGGCCGGCGCCGACGAGGCCGAGCTGACCCGCCTGCGCAAGGCACTGGCCAATGCCGAACAGGCGCTGCACGCGGCCGAGGACAGCACGGCCAAGCCGGCGCCGGATCTGGTACGGGTGGAAAAGCGCCCGGTCGACGACGCCACCCGGCAGCTGAAGACCGAACTGGCCTTCGCCCGCGCCGAGCTGCGCAAGCTGGAACGCACGGAAAACCCGGAACCGGCCGCACTGGACGCCGCGCGCGCCAAGCTCGCCGAGGCCGAACGCAAGCTCGCGGCGAACACGGCAGAGTGAACCGGCCGCTTTCGGTGGAAAATCGCTGCGCGAGTTTTCCACCCTACGAGCGACGGAACGGTTGACGTAGGGTGGACAGCGCTTTTCCTGTCCACCGAAAGGAGGCCGTTAGGCCTCCCCGGCGGCCAGGACAGCGCCAACCGCTGGAAGTTGAAACACAGGCTGCCGTCACGCCGACGGCGGCAAGACGTACAGGATTCGGAGCCCCCATGGCCCTGCCCCGCATCACCTCGCCCCATGCCATCGGGGCCAACCGCACCCAGCGCGTCATGCTGACGGTGCTGGCCGCCACCCTGCCCGGCTTTGTCGTGCTGACCTGGCTGTACGGCGCCGGCACGCTGATCAACCTGCTCTGGGCCAGCGCCCTGGCGCTGGGCATCGAAGCGCTGCTGCTCAAGCTGCGCCAGCGCCCGGTGCAGTTCTTCCTGCGCGACGGCAGCGCCCTGGTCACCGCCGTGCTGCTGGCCCTGGCGCTGCCGCCCTATTCGCCCTGGTGGCTGACCCTGATCGCCGTGCTCAGCGCCATCGCCTTCGGCAAGCAGCTGTACGGCGGCCTCGGCCAGAATCCGTTCAATCCGGCGATGGTCGGCTACGTAGTGGTGCTGGTGTCCTTCCCGGTGCAGATGACCAGCTGGCCGATTCCTCACGCCGTGGGCCTGCTCGACGGCTTCCAGCACATCTTCGGCCTGGCGCCGCTGGTGGACGGCTGGAGCCAGGCCACCGCCCTGGATGTGCTGAAGACCAACAAGAGCCTGACCATTGCCGAGCTGTGGAAGCAGCCGGCCTTCGGCCATTACGGCGGCATCGGCTCGGAAGTGGTCAACCTGGCGTTCCTCGCCGGCGGGCTGTTCCTGCTCGGCCGGCGGGTGATCGGCTGGCACGCGCCGGTGGGCATGCTCGGCGCCCTGCTGCTGATGAGCCTGCTGTTCTGGAACGGCTCGGGCTCGGACAGCCACGGCTCGCCGCTGTTCCACCTGCTCTCCGGCGCCACCATGCTCGGTGCCTTCTTCATCGTCACCGACCCGGTGTCCGGCGCCACCAGTACCCGTGGCCGCCTGCTGTTCGGCATCGGCGTGGGCATCCTGGTCTACGTGATCCGCGCGTGGGGCGGCTACCCGGACGGCGTAGCCTTCGCCGTGCTGCTGATGAACCTGGCCGCACCGACCATCGACTACTACACCCGTCCGCGCACCTATGGCCATGCCAAGGCCGAGCGCGGCCTCAAGCTGGGCGAATGAACCGATGAGCACTCTGGAAATCCGTCGCTCGATGCTCAGGAACAGCCTGGTCCTCGGCCTGTTCGCCATCGTCACCGTGGGCCTGGTGGCCTTCACCCAGCAGAGCACGGCCGAGCGTATCGCCCAGGCCGAGCGCCAGGCGCGGATCGACGCGCTGGCGCAGATCCTGCCGGCCGGCAGCTACGACAACGACCTGCTCGACAGCCAGCGCGAGCTGCGCCACGCCCTCCTCGGACCGCGCCCGGTGACGGCCTGGATCGCCACCCGCGAGGGCCAGCCTGCGGCGGTGATCCTGCAGGCCACCGCGCCGGACGGCTACAGCGGCGCCATCCAGCTGCTGATCGGCGTGCACTCCGATGGGCGCCTGAGTGGCGTGCGGGTCATTGGCCACCGCGAGACCCCCGGCCTGGGCGACAAGATCGAGCTGGCCAAGAGCCGCTGGATTCTCGGCTTCGACGGCAAGTCCCTGCAGCAGCCCGGCGAAAGCGGCTGGGCGGTGAAGAAGGACGGCGGCCAGTTCGACCAGTTCGCCGGCGCCACCATCACCCCGCGTGCGGTGGTGAAGGCCGTGCATCAGGCCCTGCAATACTTCGATGCCCACCGCGATGAACTCTTCGCGCAGGAGACCGCCCGATGAGCACCAGCTACCGCGACATCACCGTCAATGGCCTGTGGAAGAACAACCCCGGGCTGGTGCAGTTGCTGGGCCTGTGCCCGTTGCTGGGCACCAGTAACTCGGCGGTCAACGCCCTGGGCCTGGGGCTGGCCACCGTACTGGTACTGACCTGTTCCAACGCCGCCGTGTCGCTGATCCGCGGTGCGGTGACCCCCGCCGTGCGCCTGCCGGCCTTCGTGATGATCATCGCCGCGCTGACCACCTGCATCGAGCTGCTGATGCAGGCCTTCACCTACGAGCTGTACCAGATCCTCGGCATCTTCATTCCGCTGATCACCACCAACTGCGTGATCCTCGGCCGCGCCGAGGCGTTCGCCGCCAAGAACACTGTCGCTCGCGCGGCGTATGACGGTCTGCTGATGGGCATTGGCTTCGCCCTGGTCCTGCTGGCCATCGGCCTGGTGCGCGAACTGTTCGGGACCGGCGCGGTGTTCGCCAACATGCAGCTGCTGTTCGGCCCGCTGGCAGCCAACTGGCAGATCACCCTGATGGAGGATTACCAGGGCTTCCTGCTGGCCATCCTTCCGCCAGGCGCGTTCATTGTGCTAGGCCTGCTGATCGCCCTGAAGAACCGCATCGACGAGCAGCTGGCTGAACGCGCCAAGGCCCGCGAGCCGGTCGCCGCGCCCACCCCCAGCCGCCGCGTGCGGGTAACCGGGGTAATCGAGTAACTCGCGGAGCCTGTGGGAGCGAATTCATTCGCGAGCGTTTTGCCAGCCCCTGCATAAAAGCTCGCGGACAAGTCCGCTCCCACAGCGCGCCTTACCCCCTTTGCGCTGAGAACCATGAACGCCGCCAAACGCCTGGAAATCTTCCGTCGCTTCCACGAGGACAACCCTCACCCCACCACCGAGCTGGCCTACAGCTCGCCGTTCGAGTTGCTGATCGCGGTGATCCTCTCTGCGCAGGCCACCGACGTGGGGGTGAACAAGGCCACCGCCAAGCTGTTCCCGGTGGCCAACACGCCGGAAGCCCTCTACGCGCTTGGTTACGAAGGGCTGTGCGAGTACATCCGGACCATCGGCCTGTACCCGACCAAGGCGAAGAACGTCTTGGAAACCTGCCGCATCCTGATCGAGAAGCATGGCAGCCAGGTGCCCGACAACCGTGAGGACCTGGAAGCCCTGCCGGGCGTGGGCCGCAAGACCGCCAACGTGGTGCTCAACACCGCCTTCCGTCAGCACACCATGGCGGTGGACACCCATATCTTCCGGGTCAGCAACCGCACCGGCATCGCGCCGGGGAAGAACGTGCTGGAGGTGGAGAAGAAGCTGCTCAAGGTGGTGCCGAAGCAGTATCTGCTCGATGCCCACCATTGGCTGATCCTGCACGGACGCTACGTGTGCCAGGCGCGCAAGCCGCGCTGTGGCAGCTGCCGCATCGAGGATCTGTGCGAATACAAGGCGAAGACATCGGACGATTGAGTCTTATAGGCTTGACCCGCTGTTTTCATTGAAAAAATCTTTTTTACCCGCCGGATCGGAGTCGCTATAAGGTGCGCCATCGCACCCCGCCTGGAGTGACTCATGACCGAAAAAGCCGAACTCGAACTGGATGATGACTTCGTTGTTGAGAGCAACGAAGAAGCCGTTGAGCAGGTCGAAGTCGCCAAGACCAACCTGACCAAGCGCCGCATCATCGACAACCTGCTCGAAGAGCGCCGCCTGCAGAAGCGTCTGACCGATTACGACTACGACCTCTGATGTTGCCGAACAACAAAAAAACCGCCCTCTCGGGCGGTTTTTTGTTTCCGGCAGACCGTAGGGTGGACAACGCTTTCCTTGTCCACCATTGCCCCGGCAGCGGGCTGTCGTTCGGTGGAAAATCGCTGCGCGAGTTTTCCACCCTACGGTCAAACCGAGCACGGTATAGCCACTGCCCGACCCACAAATGAATCGTCTGATCAGGCGATCGCGGCGACTTTCGCCTGTGCGCTTTCCAGGCCCTTGGCAGCGGTGTCGCCGCCCATGTTCAGGCCTTCGGCGTGGATGAACTCGACATCGGTGATGCCGATGAAGCCCAGCGCCTGGCGCAGGTAGGGTTCCTGGTGATCCAGCGGGCTGCCGGTGTAGATGCCGCCGCGGGCGGTCAGCACGTAGGCGCGCTTGCCAGTCAGCAGGCCCTGCGGACCATTGGCGGTGTACTGGAAGGTCACGCCGGCGCGCAGCACATGGTCCAGCCAGGCCTTGAGGGTGCTGGGGATGGCAAAGTTGTACATGGGCGCGGCCAGTACCAGCACGTCGGCGGCCTTCAGCTCGGCGACCAGCGCGTCGGAGCGCTGCGCGGCGGCCTGCTCGGCGGCGTTCTGCTGGTCGGCGGGCTTCATCCAGCCGCCAAGCAGATCCATGTCCAGGTGCGGCAGTGGCTGCTTGGCCAGGTCGCGAACCTGGATGCTGTCGGCCGGGTTGGCCTGCTTCCACTGGGCGACGAAGGCCTGGGTCAGCTGGCGGGAAACCGAACCTTCCTGACGGGCACTGCTTTCGATCACGAGTACGCGGGACATCTTTGACTCCAGAGGGTGTTCGAGGAATGGCGCACACTTTACCCAGAGTCATTTCGATCAAAAAGCGCATAATTCTGCTGATTTCAATCGAACCAGTTGATTAGTTCGCAGCCTCTCACTAGGCTCGAGCGCACCCCATTTTCACCGAGGCCGCCTCCATGAAAGCGCCCCGTGTCACCCTGGATCAGTGGCGAACTCTGCAGGCCGTCGTCGATCACGGCGGCTTTGCCCAGGCCGCCGAAGCCCTGCACCGCTCGCAGTCCTCTGTCAGCTATACCGTGGCCCGCATGCAGGAACAGCTGGGTGTGCCGCTGTTGCGCATCGAAGGCCGCAAGGCCGTGCTCACCGAGGCTGGCGCCGTGCTGCTGCGTCGCTCCCGCCACCTGCTCAAGCAGGCCAGCCAGATCGAGGACCTGGCCCATCAGTTGGAGCTGGGCTGGGAGGCCGAGGTACGCCTGGTGATCGACGCCGCCTTCCCCAGCGGACGCATCGCCCGGGCCTTGACCGATTTCATGCCCAAGAGCCGTGGCTGCCGGGTGCGGCTGCGCGAGGAAGTGCTGTCCGGGGTGGTGGATGTGCTGCGCGAAGGCACCGCCGACCTGGCCATTTCCAGTCTGGAGATTCCCGGCTACCTGGGCACCGAGCTGGGCACCGTGGAGTTCGTCGCGGTGGCGCACCCGAACCATCCGCTGCACCAGCTGCGCCGCGAGCTGAGCTCGCAGGACCTGGAGAACCAGTTGCAGATCGTCATCCGCGACTCTGGCCGGGCCCAGCCCATGGATGTCGGCTGGCTCGGCGCCGAGCAGCGCTGGACAGTCAGCAGCATGGCCACTGCCGCGCTGTTCGTGCGACGCGGCCTGGGCTTCGCCTGGCTGCCGCGCCCGGTGATCGCCCGCGAACTCCACGAGGGTCGGCTCAAGGAGCTGCCCCTGCCCCAGGGTGGCATCCACCGGCCGCGCTTTCGCCTGTACGCCAACAAGGACAAGCCGCTGGGCCCGGCAACCCAGATTCTGGTGGAGTCCATCATGACCTTCGCGGACGCCGACCCCGACGAAGTCTGCCCCGGCGAGAGGCCCTGACCCCTTCGCAGAATTCCCGGCAGCCTCTATGCTGCCCCCATTCAAACCCCTCAAGGACGCACTCATGCTGAAGAAACTGACCCTGGGCGCCTGCGCCCTGCTGTTCACCTCTCACTTGCTGGCCGCCGACAATCCCCGCGTGCTGCTGGCCACCAGCCTGGGCGAGATCGAGATCGAGCTGAACGAGGAAAAGGCGCCGATCAGCGTCAAGAACTTCCTGGAGTACGTGGATAGCGGCTTCTACGACGGCACCGTGTTCCACCGGGTGATTCCGGGCTTCATGATCCAGGGCGGCGGTTTCGATGCGCAGATGCGCCAGAAGCCGACCCATGCGCCGATCCGCAACGAGGCGGACAACGGCCTGCGCAACGATCGCGGCACCCTGGCCATGGCCCGCACCCAGGTGCGCGACTCGGCCACCAGCCAGTTCTTCATCAACCACAGCGACAACGAATTCCTCAACCACGGCCCGCGCGACTTCGGCTATGCGGTGTTCGGCAAGGTGGTGCGCGGCATGGGCGTGGTCGACCAGATCGCCCAGGTGCCGACCGGCAACCGCGGCATGCACCAGAACGTGCCGCGCGAGGCGGTGGAAATCATTTCGGCCAAGCGGGTGGAATGATCCTCGCCTGAGGCAAGGGGAGTGTTAGCCGCGACCGGAGCGTCGCGGCTACAGTTCGTATGGCGGGCGGCGCTGTTCCGGCCGCCGCTCCCTCGCTATCGGTTGCCAAGGCATTGCCTTGACCACCCTACACCTTCCGGTATGGCAGGTGACCGCGCGCCTCTTGCAGGTAGGCGCTCACTGCCACCCGCTCCTCTTCGAGAAACCCCACCACCGCGGCCCGCAAGCCGGGATGCAGCAAGTAATGCCAGGAGCGCGTCAGCACCGGTTCGAAGCCGCGCAGCAACTTGTGCTCGCCCTGGGCACCGGCCTCGAAACGCGCCAGCCGCTGTTCGATGCTCCAGTCGATGCCCTGATACAGGCAGGTCTCGAAATGCAGCCGGTCAAACTCCGCCAGGCAACCCCAGTAGCGGCCAAATAGGCAGTCATCGCCCTGCAGCGAGAAGGCCATGGCCACCGGCCGCCCGCGCTGCCGCGCCAGCACCACGCGCAGTGCCGCTGGCATGCGTTCGGCCAACAGGCTGAAGAAGCCACGCGGCAGGTAGGGGTCCTGGCCGCGTACCTGATAGGTGCGGGCGTAGCAGGCATGGACGAAGTCCCAGTCCACCTCGCGCATCTGGCTGCTGTCGCGCCATTCGAACTCGATGCCCTGACCCGCCACCTGGTCGCGCTCCTTGCGCAGCTGCTTGCGCTTGCGGGAACTCAGGGTGTCGAGGAAATCCTGAAAGTCCCGATAGCCCCGGTTGAACCAGTGGAACTGACAGCCCAGGCGCTCCAGCCAGCCGCTGCGCCCACGCAACAGGGCGTCATCCGCCGGCTGGGTGAAATTGATATGCCAGCCGGATTCCCCCTGCTCGGCCAATTGCGCCTCGCCGGCCTCCAGCAACTGCGCCAGCGCTGCCGGGGCGCCCAACAGGCGTGCGCCAGGCACCGGGGTGAATGGCACGCCACTCAATCGCTTGGGGTAGTAGGCGATGCCGGCGCGCCGGCAGGCATCCGCCCAGCCCCAGTCGAACACGTATTCGCCGTAGGAGTGCAGCTTGCGGTAGGCCGGGGCAGCGGCAGTCAGGCGGCCTTGCGCATCGCGCATCATCCGATGAGCAGGTAGCCACCCGGTGCCTGGGCCGACCGCGCCGCTGTCTTCCAGACTGCTCAGGAATGCATGACGCAGGAAAAGCTGTCCGGCAGGCAACAGGGCATCCCAGTCGCTGGCCGGGAGGTCGGCGAGGCGGTCGATGGTATCGGTCATGGGACAACCCTACGCGGGCGGGAGTGCGGAGGGAAGTGCTGGCGAGCCGACGCTGCTGATGGAGCGGACACTCGTCTGCGGGCCCTGTGTGACTCCGCAGAAGCTCGCGAATGAATTCGCTCCCGCAGGTCTACGCACCGCATCGCTCGCGAGCTCTTGTGCAGCATCTCAGAAGCTTGATGAATTCGCCCCCACAGACTGAGGGCTCGTCAGTGCCTGGCCATAATGAAAAAGCCCACGCGCGAAGGCGTGGGCTTTGTGTTCCGGCCTTGCGCCGGAAGGTGTTGCGTTAACGCACGCCGGACTGGCGCAGGGCTGCCGGGGTGAACTCGCTTTCGGTGGCGGTAAAGCCGAACTCGTAGGCGCGCTTTTCCTCGTTCTTCATGCCCAGGGCCAGGTAACGACCGGATTGCAGGTCGTAGCTGGTTTCCAGGGTGTACCACGGTACCTGGTTGTCGTAGTAGTACTGGGCATGGGCTTCGGAGACACGCCACAGGTTACCGCGGCCATCGTACTGATCGATGATTGCGGCCTGCCAGGTGTCCTCGTCGATATAGAAGTCACGCTTGGCATAGATGTGGCGCTCGCCGGACTTGAGGGTGGCTTCCACGTGCCAGACGCGGTGCAGCTCGTAGCGGGTCAGATCCTGGTTGATATGACCGGCCTTGAGGATGTCCGAGTACTTGAGGTTCGGGGAGTCCAGGCGGTAGCTGTTGTACGGGATGTACAGCTCCTTCTTGCCGACCAGTTTCCAGTCGTAGCGATCCGGGGCACCGTTGTACATGTCCAGCTGGTCGGAGGTGCGCATGCCGTCGGCAGCGGTACCCGGACCGTCATAGGACACCTGCGGGGCACGACGCACGCGGCGCTGACCAGCGTTGTACAGCCAGGCCAGACGCGGTTCCTTCACCTGGTCAAGGGTCTCGTGCACCAGCAGTACGTTACCCGCCAGACGCGCCGGGGCGGTTACGCGCTGCTTGAAGTAGAACAGCACGTTGCTCGGCTTGCTGGGATCGTAGTCCTTCAGGGCTTCGCGGAAGGCGAATTCCTCATTGAAGTACACGAGGTTGTAGGAGCCGTTCACCTGCGGAGTCGCCTGAGTCACCATGCGGCGCACGCTGCCACCGCGGTAGCGGGTGATGTGGTTCCAGATCACCTCCAGTCCGTTCTTCGGAATCGGGAAGGCGTTGGCGACGCGGAAGTCCTCCAGGCCGTTGCCGCCGGCCAGCAGCTTGGTGCGCGTGGCGTTCTGGCGGGTGGCCTGAATCACGCTCTCCGGCACGGTGGCGGTGCGGTGGGTGGTGAACACCGGCATCCGGAAGGTATCCGGGTAGCGCTTGAACATCGCCAGCTGGCCAGGGGTCAGCTTGTCCTTGTACTGCTCGACATTCTTGGCGGTGATGGTGAACAGCGGACGTTCGGCAGCGAACGGATCGGACAGGAAGCCACGGCTGTCGACGGTACCGGCATTCTTCGGCAGGCCACCGGTCCAGGCCGGAATGGTGCCGGCGGCGTTGCCGGCCTTCTCAGCGCCCAGCGGGGTCAGGGTGGTGCCCAGCTTGGCAGCCTCGGACTCCGGGACGGCAGCCATCACGCTGCCTGCCAGGAGGGAGATCGCCAGTACGCCGGTCTGCATCAGGTTTTTTGTTTTCATAGGTGCATTTCCTTCAATACAGGCCCGTTAGAAGTTCACGCCGAAGCTCAGGGCCACGAAGTCGCGGTCGTCCTGGGTCGAGTACTTGCCGTCGAAGAAGTCGGTGTACGACAGGTTCATGGTGTAGGTGTTCTGGTAGTCGGCGTTCAGACCCACGCTGATGGCCTTGCGGTCTTCCTCGAAGTTGCCGCCCGGACCGGGGGAGTAACCCTCGACGTCATGCGACCAGGCCAGGTTCGGCTGCAGGTTCACACCCAGGAAGGCGTTCGGGTAGTCCCACACGGCGCGCAGGCGGTAGCCCCAGGAGTTGGCGGTGGTGAAACCGTCGTCCTCGCAGTAGCGACTCAGGTTGCGCTTGTCGGCGGTGTTGGCCAGCGTGCTGGCATTCAGCGACTCGCAACGACCATTGGGCAGCGGTCCCGGCCCGAAGATCGGGTCACGGCCGTAACGCTTCACGCTGGTATCTTCCAGGCCCCCGACGTGAGTCCAGCCGACCTCGCCCACCACCGTCACGCGCGAGGCGCCCATGACCTGATCGAAGAAGTGGGTGAAGGTGGTCTGCACCTGGGTGATTTCCTTGAGCTCGTAGCCATGGCGCGTGGAGCCGGGCGTGGCGGTCAGAATCGATACAGTCGGGTCCAGCGGGGTCAGGGCGCTGTACAAGACGTCGGTGGTGTTCAACTGAACCGGCGCATCCGGTCGGTAGCTGATTTCACCCTGCCACGCGGTGCCGGTGGGCAGCGTGGTGGAGAAGCTCAGGCCATAGAGGCGGATGTCTTCGGGATACTCGATGAAGTAGTTGCCGGCGCCTGCCGCGGTGGCAGAGGCGACGCCCGTGCCTGCAAGCTGGGCTGCCTGACCTTGCGGGCTGGCCAGTACCCCAGCGGTGACCTGCTGCTGAACGCTCGCCTGTACAGCCGGATCCGCACAGGCACCGGCCAGAGCCGCGCACTGAGCCTGCACCAGCTGCGTTACTGCCGGGCCGATCAACCCGGCAACTGCCGACTGGCCCGCTGCGGCTGCAGCTGCATAAGCCTGCGCCGGACCAGCCTGTCCGCTGAAGATCGGCAGACGGCTGTGGTAGTTCATGAAGTAGGCGCCAAACTCGGTGTCCAGCGGCTCGAACATGTAGCGGAAGGCGATGCCCCACTGACCACCATCTTTGGCGTTGCGATCTGCCCCACGGGCAACCTTGACGCCCTCGGAGTCTACCTCGTAGCCAAAGCCCTGGGCCGCCGCATACGGTGCAAGAGCACCCAGTGCAGGGCTCAGCACGCGCAGGTTCTCATCACACCCCGGCGCCACCACATCCGGCTGCGAGAAGAAGGTGCCGCAGTTCTCCACCACGGTCGGGTCCCACTCGATCTGATAGAACGCCTCGACGGACAGGTTGTCGGTCAGGCTCTGGCCGACATAGAACATGTTGACCGGGATGAAGGCTTCCTTCAGCTCGGCGCCGGGACGGCGCAGGGCGGAGACGTCGGCCGGGTTGATGGAGTTGATGCCACCCTGGATGAAGGTGCTCTCACCCCAGCTCACCACCTGCTTGCCAAGGCGAACGCTGCCCGGCAGGTCGGCGATGGCGTAGTTGTAATAGACGAAGGCATCCAGCAGCTCGGCGCCAGAGGATTGCGCCAGGCGCTCGCGACCCTTGTCGGAGATTTCCTTGAAGGGGCGGTCTTCGTCCTTGAGTTCGAAGTCGTACCAGTATTTGCCGCGCAGGAAGGCACCCATGTCGCCGTAACGCAGTTCCAGGTCATGCACACCCTTGAAGATCTTCGAGAACGTCTCCCCACGTTTGAAGTTCAGGTGTGAATCATCGGAAGTCTGCGACAGACCGCGGCCACCGTTGTTGGCGCCGATCAGGTCCTGGTTCGGCTTGGAGGTAGCCCAGCTGGCACCCACCGAGAGGGAAGAGTCGAACTGCGCTTCGATCTCGCCGATATTGAAGTTCAGAGCGAATGCCGGTGCCGACAGGGTCGAAGCCAGGCTGATCGCCAGCGGCAGTCGGGCCCGACGCCAGAACGGTTTGGTTGTTGTCATCGACGCTACTCCATTTTTGTTGTTATGCCTGCGGGCGACTATAACCAGCCACGCGGCCGGCCTGATCCCCCGAAAGAGTGATTTGCGCTCCTCGAAGGCGTCTGGCTCGCCAGTTTGCGACGTACAGCAAAACCTTTCGCCGCTTCCCCCGGAGCAATAACCAAGCCAACGCTTGCTTGACTGATCGGTCACGCTCATCACCCTCGCCAGCCGGCCCCTACAGCGTGGACAGAAATGTGCTCCCGGCCGCCTGCCAGGTGGCGACATCCTGGCGGATGCGCTTCTTGTCCAGCTTCCCCACACTGGTCTTGGGAATTTCGGTAACAGTGGCGATCTGACTGGGAATCGCCCATTTGTTGATGTGCCCCTGTTCCACGAAAGGCTTGAGGTGTTCCTTCAGCGCACGCGCATCCAGAGCGGCGTCGGGACGCAGCACCAGCAACGCAAAGGGGCGCTCTCCCCACTGCGGATCGGGGACACCCACCACCGCCACCTCGCGCACCGCCGGGTGGCGACTGATCAGATCTTCCAGGTCCAGCGAGGAGATCCATTCGCCGCCCGTCTTGATCACATCCTTGAGGCGATCGCGGATGTCGATGAAGCCCATGTCGTCCAGCGTGGCGACATCACCGGTGTGCATCCAGCCGCCGGCCCACAGCGCCTCGCTCTTCTCCGGCTCGCGGAAATAGCCCTGGGTCAGCCAAGGGGCGCGCAGCACCAGCTCGCCCTGGGTCTCGCCATCCGCCGGGGCGAAGGTGCCGTCCTCGTTCATGATCGCCGCCTCCACCAGCGGCACCGGCACGCCGGCCTTGATGCGGTAGCGGCTGCGCTCGTCCTCGCTGCCGGCGCGCAGCTCCTCGTTCAGGTAGGCGCCACTGATCAGCGGACAGGTTTCCGACATGCCGTAGGCAGCGGTGAGCTGGATGCCGCAGGCCTTGGCGGCGTCATAGAGTCCGCGATTGAGCGCACTGCCGCCGATGATCAGCTTCCAGCCGCCGAAATCCACTCCCTGGGCGGCCTTGGCACCGAGCAGCATCTGCAAGATGGTCGGCACGCAGTGGGAGAAGCTGACCTTCTCACGCTTCCACAGCTCGACCAGGAATTCCGGGTCGTAACGGCCCGGGTAGACCTGCTTGACGCCCAGCATGGTGGCCACGTACGGCACGCCCCAGGCATGCACGTGGAACATCGGCGTGATCGGCATGTAGACGTCGTCGCTGCCCATCAGCCGCACGCTGTCCATCGAACCGAGGGTGGAAGCCATGGCCAGGGTGTGCAGCACCAGTTGACGGTGGGTGAAGTACACCCCCTTGGGATTGCCGGTGGTGCCGGTGGTGTAGAAGGTGGTGGCCACCGAGTTCTCGTCGAAGTCGGGGAAGTCGTACCGCGTGCTGGCCTCTGCCATCAGGCTTTCGTATTCCCCCACAAGCCCTGGCAACTCGGCCGAAGCCTCCGGATGATCGCTGAGCAGCAGGGTCTTCTCGACCGTGGTCAGGTGCGGCGCAATGGCCTGGTAGAGCGGCAGGAACTCGGCATTCACCAGTACCAGCCGGTCCTCGGCGTGGTTCATGGTGTAGAGGATCTGTTCGGGGGAAAGGCGAACGTTGATGGTGTGCAGCACCGCGCCGATCATCGGCACGGCGAACATGCACTCCAGGTAGCGGTGGCTGTCCCAGTCCATGACCGCCACGGTATCGCCGGGGCGCACGCCCGCCGTTGTCAGCACGTTGGCCAGGCGGGCGACGCGCTCGTTGAAGGTGGCATAGCTGTAGCGCACCTGGTCGCGGTAGACGATCTCTCGGGTACGCTCGTAGCGGCTGCCGGACAGCAGCAGGCGCTTGATCAGCAACGGGCAAGGGTGAGCATTGTCGGCGGGCGGGATGATGCGGGTCTGCATGAAAGGTCACCTTCGGTTGTTGTTTTTGTTGGGTGGGGAAACTCTAGGAGGCCCGAGAGAAACCCTCATCAGCCCAAAGAATGATTTTTGCCGTGACCCTTATGGCGATTCTGGTCACACGGTAGAATCCGGCGCATCGGCTGGTTCCGATATTTCAAGAGAGCCCGTCCGGCTAGGCGCTGCGGTTACCGCAGGAAACGCCTGCCCGGACCCAGACTGCTAGAGGTGTTTTCGATGTCCGAGATCGTCATCGTCAGTGGTGTGCGCACCCCCATGGGCGGCTTCCAGGGTAGCCTGGCGGCGCTGAGCGCCGTAGACCTGGGCGCCGTGGCCATCCGCGAGGCCGTGAGCCGCGCCGGCGTGCAACCCGAGGATGTGCAGGAAGTGATCATGGGCTGCGTGCTCCCCGCCGGCCTCAAGCAGGGTCCGGCGCGCCAGGCGGCGCTGAATGCCGGCCTGCCGGCCGCCACCGGCTGCACCACCATCAATAAGCTGTGCGGCTCGGGCATGAAGGCGGTGATGCTCGCCCACGACCTGCTCAAGGCCGGCACCAACCAGGTGATGGTGGCCGGCGGCATGGAGAGCATGTCCAACGCGCCCTACATCCTGGAAAAGGCCCGCAGCGGCCTGCGCATGGGCCACGCGGAACTCAAGGACCACATGTTCCTCGATGGCCTCGAGGATGCGCGCACCGGTCGGCTGATGGGCTCCTTCGCCCAGGAAACCGCCGATCGCCACGGCATCACCCGCGAGGAGATGGACGCCTACGCCATCGAATCCCTCCGCCGCGCCCAGGCCGCCATCCAGAGCGGCGCGCTGGACGCCGAGATCATTCCGGTCACCGTCACCACCCGCAAGGGCGAGGTGCTGGTCAAGGACGACGAGCAGCCGCTGACCGCCAACCCGGAGAAGATTCCGGGTCTCAAGCCGGCGTTTCGCAAGGACGGCACCATCACCGCCGCCAACGCCAGCTCGATCTCCGACGGCGCCAGCGCGCTGGTGCTGATGACCGCCGAGGAAGCCGCCAAGCGCGGACTCAAGCCGCTGGCGAAAATCGTCGGCCACGCCACGCAGAGCCAGGACCCCAGCGAGTTCACCCTGGCGCCGGTCGGCGCGCTGTCCAGCCTGTTCCGCAAGACCGGCTGGAGCGTCGAGGATGTCGACCTGTTCGAGATCAACGAGGCGTTCGCCATGGTCACCATGCTGGCCATGCGCGAGCATGGCCTGGACCACGCCAGGGTGAACATCTACGGCGGCGCCTGCGCCCAGGGTCACCCGGTCGGCTCCACCGGCTCGCGGATCATCGTCACCCTGATCAACGCGCTGCGCCAGACCGGCGGCAAGCGCGGCGTGGCGTCGCTGTGCATCGGTGGCGGCGAGGCCACGGCGGTGGCGGTGGAGCTGCTGTAAGCGCCAGGCGGGTTTGCTCGCCACCAGACCAAATCCTGTAGGAGCGGCTTCAGCCGCGAGCTTTTGTGTGATCTGCACTAAAAGCATCGCGGCTGACCTACCAAGCCGCGTAGGCCAGCCTATTTTTTTTGCCCACCGCAACCACCCTACGGCCGGCTCGATCCTTCGGCGGGGATAAACCCATCCTCTTCGCCGTTCGACTCACTCAGCCCGTCCTGCATGCGCCGCGCATCCGCCACGAAGCAGCGCGACGCCTGGAGCAGAAACAGCGTGGTGAGCAGCAGCGCCACCGGAATCACATACAGCGCGTCGTGCAGCCCGGCGGCCTTGAACACCTCCTGCATGTCGGCGGTGCCCGCCGCCAGCCGGGCCGTTTCGGCGAAGTGATCGGACAACAGCCCCACCACCACCGGCCCCAGACCGCCGCCCAGCAGATACAGCCCGGCGAAGAACAGCGCCATGGCGGTGGCGCGCAGCCGTGGCTCGACCACGTCCTGAATGGCCGGATAGGCCGTGGTGTAGAAGCAGTAGGAACACAGCCAGCCGACACTGAACAGCCCGACGAACCATGCCGCCTCGATGCGCCCGGCCAGCAGCGGCACGCCGGTGAACAGCGTGGCCAGCAACAGACTTAGCGCGCCGAACAGCAGCCGGCCGCGCGGCCATTGCTGGTGGGTGCGGTCGGCCAGCCAGCCGCCGGCGGTGAGGCCGATCAGGCCGGATACCCCGACAATCAGCCCGGTGGACAGCGCCGCCTGGTTCAGCGTCAGGGCGAAATAGCGCATCAGCAGCGGCACCATGAACAGGTTGCAGGCATACACCGCGAAGTTGAATGCCAACCCGGCCAGGACCAGCCAGCCGAAGGTGGGAATGGCCAGCAATCGGCGCAGCGGCCGGTCCACCGGCTGCGCCGCCATCACCCGCCCCTCCGCCGCGCCACGCGCCGGTTCGCGGATGAAGAAGATGAACAACGCCAGCAGCAGGCCCGGCACGGCGGCCAGGAAGAACGGCGCCCGCCAACTGCCGAAGGCCTCCACCATGGCGCCGACGGTGAAGAACGCCAGGGTCAGCCCCAGCGGCAGACCGAGCATGAACAGGCCCATGGCCCGTGCCCGGCGATCGGCGGGAAACAGGTCGCCGATCAGCGAGTTGGCCGCCGGCGCGTAGCTGGCCTCGCCGATGCCCACGCCCATGCGCATCAACAGGAAGCTCCAGAAATTCCAGGCCAGGCCATTGAGGGCGGTCAGGCCGCTCCACAGGGTCAGTCCCCAGCCCATGATGCGTGCCCGCGAGGCGGAATCAGCGAGCCGTCCAAGGGGAATGCCGGCCAGTGCATAGATCAGCGTGAAGGCAGTACCGAAGAGGCCGATCTGCAGGTCGCTGAGGTTCCACTCGCGGCGCACCGGCTCGGTGACGATGGCCGGGATGGTGCGGTCGAAGAAGTTGAACAGATTGGCGAGGAACAGCAGGAACAGCACACGCCAGGCGTTGGGAGCTTGGACGGCGGTGGGCGGCATGGTCGGCGGACTCCGGCAGAGGCTTCGACCGTTGACTGTAGAAGCGAAGGCGCACAAATGCCGGTCGTAGGGCGGACAACGTCGTGCCTGGCCGCCGAAGCGGTGGGCACGGCGGCTGGAAAAGCACTGACCGCCATGCGGCGGTGCTTTTCGTGGGAGCGGACGTGTCCGCGCGCTTTTGTGTTCGGGCAGGCGGTCAGGGCCGCCAGCGGGAAAGCCACCCCAGCCCGGCTTCGGTGCCCGCCGCGTCCGGACGGTACTCGGCGGCCAGCCAGTCGTCGTAGCCGGCCTCGCGCAGAGCCTGCAGCGCGGCGGTGAAGTCCAGCGCCCCGCTGCCCGGCGCGCCGCGCCCCGGACAGTCGGCGAACTGCACATGACCGATGCGCCCGGCCAGCGCCCGGATGGCCGTCGGCAGGTCCAGACCCTGGCGGGCCATGTGGTAGAGGTCGAGCTGGGCGAACAGATTGGGGTGCGCCACGGCGTCCAGCAGGCCGAGCAGATCCTCGGGGGTATTGACCAGAAAGCCCGGCATATCCAGCGGGTTGATGGCTTCGCAGTACACCCGGATGCCCAGCAGCTGGAACGCGTCGGCGGTGGTGCGCAGGTTGGCGGCCAGGGTGGCCAGGGCGTCTTCGCGGGCGACGCCGGCCGGCAGACGCCCGGCCAGCACGTTGACCGCCTGTGGGCGGGTCATGGCCGCATAACTCAGCGCCTCCTGCAGCGCCCGGTCGAAGTCGGCCTGGCGCGCCGGCACGCAGGCCAGCCCGTCGCCGCCCTGCATCAGGTCGCCGGCCGGCAGGTTGATCAGCACCAGCGGCAGCGCCAGGCGCTCCAGCTCCTCCTTCAGGCGCACGGCTGGCAGCTCGTAGGGAAACTGGATCTCCACGCCCTCGAAACCCGCGGCGCAGGCGGCGCGCGGCCGCTCGATCAGCGGGCGCTCGGTGAACAGCAGCGACAGATTGGCGGCGATTCTCACGGCCGGGCCTCCCGGTATTGCAGCACCAGCGTGGCCGGGTCGTGCTCCGCGTGGCCCTGGCCGGCATGGAGGCGCATCAGCTGGGCGGCCAGGCCGCTCATCGGCGTGGCGCTGCCCTGCTCGCGGGACAGGCGCACAGCGGTGTCCAGGTCCTTGAGCAGCGTGCGCACGTGCCACTTGATTGGCTCGAAACAGCTTTCGGCCATCTGCGGGGCAAGAATCTGCAGCGGTTTGGAATCGGCAAAGCCGCCGGCCAGCGCCGGTGCGATCAGCGCGGCATCCACCCCGGCCTTTTCCGCCAGCGCAACCACTTCGGCGATCACCAGCGCATTGCAGGCGACGATCATCTGGTTGCACACCTTGGTCACCTGCCCGGCGCCGACCTCGCCCATGCGCGTCAGCCGCTGGCCCAGATGCGCCAGCACCGGGCGAACGAGCTCGATATCGGCCTCCTGACCGCCGGCCATGATCGCCAGGGTGCCGGCCGCCGCGCCCGGCGTGCCGCCGGAAACCGGCGCATCCACCCAGCGCATGCCGGTGCGCGCCTCCAGTTCAGCGGCCATCTCGCGGGTGGCAGCCGGTTCCGCGCTGGAGAAATCCACCAGCAACTGGCCGGGCCGCGCACGCTCGACGATGCCACCGGCGCCGAACACCACGTCGCGCACGGCGGCAGTGTCCGCCAGGCAGAGCATGACAATGTCCGCCTCGCACAGATCGGCGGGATGGGCTGCGATGCGCGCACCGTTCGCCACCAGCGGCGCGCACTTGTCGGCGGAACGGTTCCAGACCGTGAGCGGAAAACCGGCCGCCAGCAGGCGGCGGCACATCGGCAGGCCCATCAGGCCGATGCCGGCGAAGGCGAGGGAAGGCAGGGCAGACATTCCGGACTCCAGTGAAGGGATTGCGCCAAGGGTATCCCATTATCCGTTCTGCTCGACCCAGGTCGCTGACGATGGCATTGACTCCGCGGGGGTTGTCCATAAGATTCCGGCCCAGCCTGATGTGGCGCCGGGCCATGCCTGGCCTGCATCAGCGCAGGCTGCCCGCAGCCCTCCCCCCGCATCCACTCCGCAAGGAAAGATATGAAACTGCAATGCACGCTGGCCGCCCTGGTTTTCGGCCTGAGCACCCTCGCCCAGGCCGCCCCGATAGATGACATGCTCGCCTCCGCCCGGGACAACCTGTATGTCGGCGTCAACGGATCGCTGTTCGACGACCCGACCGTGCTGGGCCTCGGCGCCCACGCCGGCGCGGTCCTGCACCCGAACCTGGCTGCCGAAGCCCGCCTGGGCCTGGGGTTGGGCGAGGATGACAACCTGGAAATCGACAACTACTTTGCCCTGCTGGCCAAGGGCATCCTGCCGGTCGATAGCAACCTGGCGGTGTACGGCGTCGCCGGCCTGGCCCGCGTGGCCTATTCGGTGGATGGCTGGTGGGGCAATGCCAGCGGCACCGAATCCGGCATCGCGCTGGGCATCGGCGCGCAGTACCACCCCACCCGGGAGCTGACGCTGAATGCCGAGTTCCTGATGCTTCCCGAAGTCGAGGCACTCAGCCTGGGTATCAGCCACCGGCTGTAAAAGCCGCGACCGACCGGTCACGACCATTGGCGCATGGTGGAATCCGCCCGCTTCGTGGTTTAACGGGGGGCCCGGATAACAAGAATGAGCCGCCATGCGCCCCACCCTTCGCCCGCTCGCCCCGCTCTTTCTGCTGCATGGCGCTACCCTGCTCGGCGCCTGGCTGATTCTGCGCGGGCTTGCGCTGCCCGCCGGGCTCGACCTGGCGGCACTGCTATTACTCGGCTTGTGGCCCTGGCTCAGGCTGCGCCGCTTGCGCGCGGACGCGCCGGCCAGCACCCAGCAGGAAGCCCAGGCGTTCCGCAACCTCAGCCAGGAACTCTCCCGGCATACCACCCAGAACGCGCTGGCCGCCGCCCAGGTGGCCTTCAATGTCGAACAGTTGGCGCAGCGCCTGCACTCGCAGCGCGACGCGCTGGGCGAGATCGCCCTGGGCGCCGAGGCGATGGTCAGCACCGGGCAGCAGAGCGCCGCACAGGCGCAACGGGCGCTGGAAGCCGCCGAGGCGATGCGCCAGGGCAGCGTCAGCGGCCAGGCGGAGCTGGAGCAGACCATTGCCCGCATGCGCCGGTTGAGCGCGCAGAGCCAGGCCAGTCGCGAACTGGTGGGCGAGCTGGCGACCCGTTCCGAGGAGATCCGCCGCATCGCCGATGTGATCGAGAGCATCGCCAGCCAGACCAACCTGCTGGCCCTCAACGCGGCCATCGAGGCGGCGCGGGCCGGTGACGCCGGGCGCGGCTTCGCGGTGGTGGCCGACGAGGTGCGCAACCTGGCCTCGCACACCGCCAGGGCCACCGAGGAGGTTCGCGCGCGCATCGCCGAGATCCACCAGCAGAGCGAAGCGGTGGTCACCCACATCCAGCGCCAGGCCGGCGAGCTGGACGAGACCGGCGCGCTGATCGAAGTCACCGGCCGCCAGTTGGGCAACATTGCCGAGCTGGCCGGCGATGTGGCCAGCCAGGTCAGCCAGATCGCCGCCGGCACCGAGGACAGCCAGCAACGCCTGACCGCTCAGTTCACCGCGCTCGACCGACTGCGCACCGATGTGCTGGACAGCGAAGGCCAGACGCGGCAGCTGGAACAGGCCGCCGGGCAACTGGTAACGCAGGCTGAAACGGTCAGCGAGCAGCTGGCCAACGTGCAGCTGGATGCCTATCACCAGCGTTTCTACGACCTGGCCCGCGAGGGCGCCGCCGCACTGGCGGCGCGTTTCGAGGCGGATCTGGCCAGCGGGCGACTCAGCATGGATGACCTGTTCGACCGTGACTACCAGGCCGTAGCCGGCACCGACCCAGTCCGCTATCACACCCGTTTCGATCGCTATGCCGACCAGGTGCTGCCGGCCATCCAGGAGCCGCTGCTGGCCCGCGACCCGGCGCTGGTGTACGCCATCGCCACCACGCCGGACGGCTATGTGCCCACCCACAACCAGGCCTTCAACCAGCCGCCGACCGGCGATCCCGAGGTGGACCAGCTGCGCAGCCGCAGCAAGCGCATCTTCAACGACCGCACCGGCCTCCGCTGCGGCAGCCATGAGCGCAACCTGCTGCTGCAGACGTACAGCCGCGACACCGGCGAGCTGATGCACGACCTGTCGGTCCCGGTCCACGTGCTTGGCCGCCACTGGGGCGGCCTGCGCCTGGGCTACCGGCCGCAGCAGGCCACCGCTCAGCCGCCCAGGTAGGCCTCGCGCACGCGCGGATCGCGCAGCAGCTCGTCGCCACTGCCCTGCATGACGATCCGGCCGTTTTCCAGCACGTAGCCGCGGTCGGCCAGCTTGAGCGCCTGGTTGGCGTTCTGCTCGACCAGGAAGACGGTCACCCCGTCACGGCGCAGTTGCTCGATGATCTCGAAGATCTGCTGGATGACGATCGGTGCCAGGCCCAGCGAGGGCTCGTCGAGCAACAGCAGCTTCGGCCGGCTCATCAGCGCGCGCGCAATAGCCAGCATCTGCTGCTCGCCGCCGGACATGGTGCCGCCGCGCTGGGCGAAGCGCTCCCTGAGGCGCGGGAACAGCGCCAGCACCCGCTCCAGTTCCTGCTGGTACTGGTCCTTGCGGGTGAAGAAGGCGCCCATGGCCAGGTTCTCCTCCACCGTCAGGCGGGCGAAGATGCGCCGGCCCTCGGGCACCACGGCAATGCTCTTGCGCATGATGTCGCAGGTGTCCAGGCCGACCAGCTCCTCGCCCTCGTAGCGGATGCTGCCGCTGGCGGCGCGCGGCGAGCCGCACAGGGTCATCAGCAGGGTCGACTTGCCGGCGCCGTTGGCGCCGATCAGGGTGACGATCTCGCCGCGCTCGACGCTGAGGCTGACACCGTGCAGGGCCTGGATCTTGCCGTAGAAGGTGGAAACGTTGTCGAACTGCAGCATCAGGTTTCCCCCAGGTAGGCCTTGATCACATCCGGATTGGCGCGAATCTCCGCCGGCGTGCCCTCGGCCAGCGGCGCGCCCTGGTTGATCACCAGGATGCGTTCGGAAATGCTCATCACCAGCTTCATGTCGTGCTCGATCAGCAGCACGGTCACCCCGTGCTCGTCGCGCAACTGGCCGATCAGCGTCTTGAGGTCCTCGGTCTCGCGGGGGTTTAGGCCGGCGGCCGGCTCGTCGAGCATCAGCAGGCGCGGCCGGGTCATCATGCAGCGTGCGATTTCCAGGCGGCGCTGCTGCCCATAGGCCAGCGTGCCCGCCGGGCGGTTGGCCACCTCGGTGAGGCTCATGCGCTCCAGCCACTCGGCGGCGCGGCCCATGGCCGCTCGCTCGCTCTGTCGGTAACCGGGGGTCTTGAACAGGCCGGCGAAGAAGTTGGTGTTGATGTGCTGGTGCTGGGCGACCAGCAGGTTCTCCACCGCGGTCATCTCCTTGAACAGGCGCACGTTCTGGAAGGTGCGCACCACGCCCTTGCAGGCGATGCGATGCCCCGGCAGGCCCTGGATCGGCTCGCCATCGAGGAGGATCTCTCCCGAGGTGGGGCGGTAGAAGCCGTTCAGGCAGTTGAACACGGTGGTCTTGCCGGCGCCGTTGGGGCCGATCATCGACACGATCTGCCCTTCCCGCACGCTGAGGTTCACGCCATTGACGGCCAGCAGGCCACCGAAGCGCATGCACAGGCCCCGGACTTCCAGCAGCGGGCGGCTCATGACTTCAACTCCAGGTGCGGGCGCTGCATGGGCAACAGGCCCTGCGGACGCCAGATCATCATGATGATCATGGTCAGGCCGAAGATCAGCATGCGGTACTCGTTGAACTCGCGCATTTCCTGCAGCAGCACCATGACCACCGCGGCGAGGATGATGCCCAGCTGCGAACCCATGCCGCCGAGCACCACGATGGCGAGGATCATCGCCGACTCGATGAAGGTGAAGGATTCCGGCGTCACCAGCCCCTGGCGCGCGGCGAAGAAGCTGCCGGCAAAGCCGGCGAAGGTGGCGCCCAGGGTGAACGCCGAGAGCTTGACGATGGTCGGGTTCAGGCCCAGCGAGCGACAGGCGATCTCGTCCTCGCGCAGCGCTTCCCAGGCCCTACCGATGGGCATGCGCATCAGCCGGTTGATGACGAACAGCGCCAGCAGCACCAGCAGCAGGGCGATCAGGTAGAGGAAGATCACCTTGTAGGTGGAGTCGTAGGGAATGCCGAAGAAGCCGTGGAAGGTCTCCAGTCCCTCCGGTGCGCGGCGGTCGAAGCTCAGCCCGAACAGCGTCGGCTTGGGAATCTGGCTGATGCCGTTCGGCCCGCCGGTGATGCTGGTGAGGTTGCGCAGCAGGATGCGGATGATCTCGCCGAAACCCAGGGTGACGATGGCCAGGTAGTCGCCGCGCAGGCGCAGCACCGGGAAGCCCAGCAGGCAACCGAAGGTGGCGGCCATCAGGCCGGCGATCGGCAGCGCCAGCCAGAAGCCGAAGCCGGCGTACTCGGCGAGCAGCGCATAGGTGTAGGCACCCACCGCGTAGAAGCCGACGTAGCCGAGGTCGAGCAGGCCGGCCAGGCCGACCACGATGTTCAGGCCGATGCCGAGCATCACGTAGATGAGGATCAGCGTGGCGATGTCCACCGCCGCCCGCGAGCCGAAGAACGGCCAGACCAGCGCCAGCATCACCAGGGCGAGAATGATCCAGCGCTGGGTGGACGGCAGGGTCAGCCAGTTCTTCACCTGGCCCGGCACCGACGGCGTCATGGCCGCCAGGCGACCCGCGCCCGGCAGACGGTCACGCAGCAGCTGCCAGGTGAACATCGCCACGGCGGCCAGGCCGATGGTCCACAGGGTGCGCGCATCGGCGCCTTCCACCTGCAGGCCGATGCCGATCACGCTCAGTTTCAGGCCGAGGATCGGGTAGGAGATCAGCAACAGCAGCAGGGTGCTGAACAGCGCGGTCTTGAGGTTGCGGCTCATACCTTTTCCACCTCCGGACGGCCGAGGATCCCGGTGGGACGGAACAGCAGCACCAGCACCAGCAGGCTGAAGGCCACCACGTCCTTGTACTGGTCACCGAACAGGTCGGCGCCGAACGCCTCGGCCACGCCGAGCAGCAGGCCGCCAAGCACCGCGCCGGGAATGCTGCCGATACCGCCAAGCACCGCGGCGGTGAACGCCTTGATGCCGGCCAGGAAGCCCAGGTGCGGATTGATCACCCCGTACTGCATGCCGAGCAGCACGCCGGCCACGGCGGCCAGTGCAGCGCCGATGACGAAGGTCAGCGCGATGATCTGGTTGGTGTTGATGCCCAGCAGGTTGGCCATCTTCAGGTCTTCGGCGCAGGCGCGGCAGGCACGTCCCAGGCGCGAGCGGGAGATGAACAGGCTCAGGCCCAGCATGGCCAGGAAGGTGACCACGAAGATCAGCACCTGCATGTAGGAAATGGTCACCCCGCTCATGGCGCTTTCCCCCAGCACGAAGTTGCCGGGCAGCAGGCTGGGGATGGCCTTGTCCTTGGAGTCCTGGGACAGCATCACCATGTTCTGCAGGAAGATCGACATGCCGATCGCGGAGATCAGCGGGATCAGCCGGTTGCCGCCGCGCAGCGGCCGGTAGGCGACCCGTTCGATGCTGTAGCCGTAGGCGCTGGTGACGATCATGCTGGCCGCGAAGGCGACGAACATGATCGGCAGCAGGCTGTCGACGCCGGCCATGGCCAGCAGGGTAATGGCGATGAAGGCGATGTACGAGCCGATCATGTACACCTCGCCGTGGGCGAAGTTGATCATGCCGATGATGCCGTACACCATCGTGTAGCCGATGGCGATCAGCGCGTAGGTGCTGCCGATGGTCAGGCCGTTCACCAGTTGCTGAAGGTAGTGATAGAGCTCGGGCATTGCGGATTACCTCGTGCCGTCCGGCCGCCACAAGGCGGCCGACGGGTCCGTAAGGCACATGCGAAAGGAGCCCGCCGCGCAGGCGGTGGGCTCCCGGTCATGACGGACTTACTTGGTGGCTTCGCTCTTGGTGCCGTCCTGGTGCCATTCGTAGACCACGAAGCTGAAATCCTTCAGGTCGCCCTTCTCGTCGAAGGCCAGGGTGCCGGTGGGCGTGTCGAAGGTGTTGGCGCGCAGGGCGGCGGCCACCTTCTCGGTGTCGGTGCCGCCGGCCTTCTCGATACCCTGGGCGATCACCTGCACGGCGGCATAGGCGGGGAATACGAACGGACCGCTCGGGTCTTCCTTCTTCGCCTTGAAGGCCTCGACCAGCGCCTTGTTCTTCGGGTCCTGGTCGAAGGAGCGCGGCAGGGTCACCAGCAGACCTTCGGAGGCCGGGCCGGCGATGGCGGAGATTTCCTTGTTGCCGACGCCCTCGGGGCCCATGAAGCGGGCGGCCAGGCCGCGCTCCTTGCTCTGACGCAGCAGCAGGCCGAGCTCGGGGTGGTAGCCGCCGTAGTAGACGAAGTCGACATTGGCGCGCTTGAGCTTGGCGATCAGCGCGGAGAAGTCCTTGTCGCCGGCGTTGATGCCCTCGAAGGCCACCACATTGATGCCCTTGGCCTTGAGGGTGTCACGCACGGCGGTGGCGATGCCTTCGCCGTATTGCTGCTTGTCGTGCACCACGGCCACGGCCTTGGGCTTCACCTTGTCGGCGATGAAGTTGCCGGCGGTCGGACCCTGCAGGTTGTCCAGGCCGATGGTGCGGAAGATCAGCTGGTAGCCGCGCGCGGTGACGTCCGGGCTGGTGGAGGCGGGGGTGATCATGAGGATGCCCTCGTCCTCGTAAATATCCGAGGCGGGCTGGGTGGAACTGGAACACAGGTGGCCGACCACGAAGGAGATGCCGTCGTTGACGATCTTGTTGGCCACGGCCACGGCCTGCTTGGGATCGCAGGCGTCATCGTAGACCACGCCTTCGAGCTGGGCGCCTTTGACGCCACCGGCCTTGTTGATCTGCTCGATGGCCATGCGCGCGCCAACGAACTGCATTTCGCCGTACTGCGCGACGGCACCCGTCACCGGTCCGGCCAGCGCGATCCTGATGTTGTCGGCGGCCAGGGCCTGACTGGCGCAGCCGGCCAGGGCCATTGCGGTAATGAGCTTGCGCAGGTGCTGTGTCGACTTGGTCATAGTGTCCACTCTTCTGATTGTTGTCGTCCGGGATGACTGAAACCACAGGCAGTGCCCGATGAGTGTAGAGCGCCATTTCCCGCCTTGGGAAGCCGCCATGGCCCCGGTCGGAGCGCCTGGTCTCGAATTGAAACAAAGCCTCCGTGCCCGAGCGACGTACCCCATGGTTTTTCCACCGACAGCGGTGCGGGTATCATTGCCGCCCGCTCAATCCGGTGAATGCCATGTCCTCGCAAACCCAAAGCACTCTTTATGCCAAGCTGCTGGGCGAAACCGCCACGATCCGCTGGGAGGAACTGCAGCCGTTCTTCGCCAAGGGCAGCCTGTTATGGGTCGATGCCAGCCTGGATCTGGTGGCCGTGGCCGAAGCCGTGGCCGGGGATGACCAGTCGAAAGTCGCCACGTGGCTGACCTCGGGCCAGCTGGAACGCATCAGCGCCGAGCACGCCGAAGACTGGCAGCGCCGCGATCCGTATCTCTGGGCGGTGGTAGTGGCACCCTGGGTGCTGGTGCAGGAGCGCGCCGGCAGCGCCGCGATGCACTAAGACGGTGCTTCAGCATCCGCAGGAATTGTAGGAGCGGCTTCAGCCGCGACGCCCTTGCGTACCCCGCAGCCTTCGCGACTACAGCCGCTCCTACAAAAAAACGAATGGCGCCTAGGCTGAGGAAACCCTTCCCCTGCTTCCGAGGCGCCCATGTTCGAACCCGGCCATCTGCACCGCGCCAGCCTGCCGGGCGACTCCCCCGCCTGGCATCTCGACCTCCACTACGAGGTGCGGCACGACGCCCGGGAAGGACCGATGCTCCACCTGCGCATTTCCGGTGAGCTGGACGGCAAGCCGTTCGCCGAGGAGCTGAGCCTGCACCGCGACACCGCGCCGAACTTCGCCAGCCAGGTGGCCCGTATCGCCGAACGTCACGGCCTGCCGGTGGCGGAGCACAGTCCTATCCTGCCGAATCATGCGGAGTACGACCGGATGTTCGAGGACATTCGCGAACGCCTGGCTCTGCAGCCCGGCGAGCCGGTGGATCTGGAGCATGTGGCGCAGGACAAGCCGCCGACGGTGTGAGCGGCGCGTGGTGCACTGTGGGAGCGAATTCGTTCGCGAGCTTCTGGTATCAGCCAAGGAAAAGCTCGCGGACAAGTCCGCTCCCACAGGCGCAAGCGCGCTCGCGCTTATTGAGTCACCCAGCGCTGGCGCACCCAACCGCTCAGCGCGTCGACACCCAGCACCAGCAGCAACATGGCGAGGATCACCGTGGCGGCCTGGGCTTCCTGGAACAGGCTCAGGCTGATGTAGAGCATCTGCCCCAGCCCGCCAGCGCCGACGAAGCCGAGCACGCTGGCCATGCGGATATTGTTTTCCCAGCGATACAGCGTGTAGGCCACCAGCTGCGGCCAGACACCCGGCAGCGTGCCGTAGCAGAACGCAGCGACCCGCCCTCCTCCGGCCAGACGCACCGCGTCGGCCGGCTCGGCCGGCGTGTTCTCCAGCGCCTCGGCGAACAGCCGGCCCAGCACCCCGGCGGTGTGCAGCGCCAGCGCCAGCGTGCCGGCATTCGGTCCGAGTCCGGTGGCCAGCACCATCAGCGCCGCCCACACCAGTTCCGGAATGGCCCGCAGGGCGTTGAGCAGCAAACGCGACGCCTGCAGCGCCAGGACGCCATAGCGGCCGGAAGCCGGCAGCGCCAGCGCCAGACCGAGCAGCGCGGCCAGCAGGGTGCCCAGCGCCGACATGGCCAGGGTTTCCAGCGCGCCGCGACCGATGGCGTTCAGGTGTGGCGCGGAGAAATCCGGCGACAGGAAACCGCTGGCGTAGTCGGCCATCTGGCTCAGCCCGTCAGCGCTGACCAGGTTGGCGAAGTCCAGGTCGAGGAACTGGAAGGACCAGAGCACCGCGAGCAGCAAGGCGGCCAGCAGGCCATTGATCAGGCGTGTCATGTGTAGCGCTCCCGCAGCAGCCGACTGAGCCGGTCAGCCAGCAGCACCAGCAGCAGGAAGGTGAGCAGCATGCTGGCCACTTCGCCGCCGGCGAACATGCGCAGCGACAGGTCCATCTGCTGGCCCAGCCCGCCCGCGCCGACGAAGCCCATCACCACCGAGGCGCGAACGGCGCACTCCCAGCGGTACACGGTGTAGGAGAGCATTTCCGAGGCGGCATTCGGCAATATGCCGTAGGCGAAGGCCGCCAGCCGTCCGCTGCCCGCGCCGAGCAGGGCCCGGGTAGGACGCGGGTCCACCGACTCGAAGATTTCCGCGTAGACCTTGCCGAGCATGCCGCTGTAGGTAATGGCGATGGCCAGCACCCCGGCGGTCGGGCCGAGGCCGACGGCGCGCACGAACAGCAGGGCCCAGACGATCTCCGGCACGCTGCGCAGCACGATCAGCAGGCCGCGCACCGGCCAGCGCAACGCGACGGCCCACCCGGCCGGACGCCCACCGCTCGGCAACGCCGACAGCGACAGCGCCCGAGTGGCCAGCAGCGCGCAGGGCGTGGCGATCAGCAATGCCAGACACATGCCTGCCGTGGCGATGGCCAGGGTTTCCAGGGTGGCCTGCCAGAGCAGCTGCAGGAAGGACGCATCGTGGGCCGGCGGCCAGAAGCCAGCCAGGAAGCCGCCCATCACAGTGGCGTTGTCAGCGCGGAACAGCGCCGTCAGGTCCAGCTCGCTGAGCGACAGGCCGGGCCACAGCAGCGCCAGCGCCAGCAGGGTCAACAGCAGCCGCGGCAGAGCCGCCGGGTCTCGGGGAAGGCTATTCATCAGCAGCGCGGAATGATCGGTTGCAGCGGCGCGTGAGACTCGGGCGCCTGCTGCAGTTGCGCGTTGGCGTACAGGGCCTGCAGCTCGGCGGCCGTCACCTCGGCGGCGGGACGGTCGAAGACAATGCGTCCGTCACGCACGCCGACGATGCGCGGGAAGTGTTCGAGGGCCAGCTCCACGGCGTGCACACTGGCCAGCAGGCTGATGCCGCGCTGGGCCGCCTCGCGATTGAGCAGCGCCAGGGTATGGCCAGCGAGGATCGGATCCATGGCCGACACCGGCTCGTCGGCCAGCATCAGCTCCGGGGATTGATACAGCACGCGAGCGATGCCGACCCGCTGCAGCTGCCCGCCCGACAGCTGATCGCAGCGCGCAAACAGCTTGTCGGCGAGATCCAGACGCGCCAGCGCATCGCGTACCCCGCCGCGGTCAAGGGGATGGACCAGGTTCGCCAGCGCACGCAGCGTCGACCAACGCCCGATGCGCCCGGCGCCCACCGCCGTGACCACGCGCTGGCGCGGCGGCAACGGCGGCGCCTGGTGCACCAGGCCAATGCGCGCGCGCAGTCGCTGGCGGGCACGGGACGACAGCGCCCAGGGCTGCTCGCCGAGCAGCTCCAGGCGGCCATGGCTGGGGCGCAAGCGGGTGGCCAGCAGATTGAGCAGCGTGGTCTTGCCGGCCCCGGAAGGCCCGATCACCGCCACTCGTTCGCCGGGCGCCACGCTCAGCTCGATGTCGGAAAGGGTCTGCACCCCGTTGGCGTGGACAAAGCCCACGCCGGCCAGTCGAACGCTCACTCCTTCAGCAGCCCTGCCGAACGGGCCGCCTGCTCGATGCTCTGGTAGTTTTCCGGCTGGGTTTCGACGAAGCGGCTGGCAGCCTGCAGGTCGAGAATCGCCTTGTGCTCCGGATTGGCCGGATCGAGGGCCAGGAAGGCCGCCTGAATGCGCTGCGCCAGCTCGGCATCCAGGCCGCCGCGCACCGTCCAGTTGTAGTCGTAGTAGGTGGGCGTGGTGGCGAACACGCGCACCTTGCCGGTATCCACCTTGCCGCTGGCCACCAGCTTGTCCCATACCGAGGCATTCAGCACCCCGGCGTCGGCACGACCGGCCTGCACCCAGGCGGCGGTGGCGTCATGGGCGCCGGAATAGGCCACGCGGCTGAAATGCTCTTCCGGCACCACGCCGTCCTGCAGCATGAAGTAGCGCGGCATCAGGCTGCCGGAGGTGGAGGAAATCGAGCCGAAGGCGAAGGTCTTGCCCTTGAGGTCGGCCAGCGATTGCACCTTGGGATCGGCGGTGACGAACTTGCTGGTGAACACCCGGTCCTGCTCGCGCTGCACCAGCGGGCGGGCCTCGGCATCCTTCAGGTGCAACTGCACGAAGGTGAAACCGCCCAGCCAGGCCAGGTCGATGCGGTCGCTGGCCATGGATTCCACCACGGCGGCGTAATCCGAGACCGGCACGAACTTCACCGGCATGCCCAGTTGCTGCTCCAGGTAGGCCCCCAGCGGCTTGAACTTGCGCAGCAGTTCGGTGGGCGCTTCGTCCGGGATGGCGGATACGCGCAGCACCTCGGCGGCGTGGGTAAATGCGGCGGACAGGGACAGGACGACACTGGCGACCAGCGTCAGGGGACGGTTGAGCATGGGATTCTCCGGTTCAATAGCGGAAAAGGGTCGGGCGGCGCGGATTATAGGAGGCGCGCGCAGGCGGCGTAAGGGCTCAATGCGGCTACGCTCATTTTCATGCCCTGCCGACGGAGATCGCCGCGATGCTGCGCCACCTTCCACTGCTCCTGGTCGCACTGCTGTTGAGCGGCTGCGGCATCAACAACATTCCCAGCTATGACGAGCAGGTGAAATCCGCCTGGGCGCAGGTGGAGAACCAGTACCAGCGGCGCGCCGACCTGATTCCCAACCTGGTGGAGACCGTGAAGGGTTTCGCGCGCCAGGAACAGGAAACCCTCACGGCGGTCATCGAGGCCCGCGCCCGGGCCACCTCCATCCAGGTGGATGCCTCCACGCTGGACAACCCCGAGCAGCTGCGCCAGTTCGATCAGGCCCAGCAGCAGCTCAGCGGCGCCCTGAGCCGCCTGATGGTGGTGGTAGAGCGCTATCCGGACCTCAAGTCCAACCAGAACTTCCTGGCCCTGCAGTCACAGCTGGAAGGCACCGAAAACCGCATCGCGGTGGCGCGCCGCGACTTTATCGCCGCCGTGCAGCGCTACAACACCGAGATCCGCACCTTCCCGGGGCGCATCTGGCACACGTTGCTGTACAGCGACATGCCGCTGCGCGAGACCTTCGAGGCCACCGCACCGGACGCCGAGCAGGCGCCGGCCGTGCGCTTCTGATGCTCCGCGCGCTGTCCGGTCTGTGCCTGGTTTTCTGGGCCGTGCTGGCATTCGCCCAGCCGCCGGTGCCCGCGCTCACCGGCCGGGTGGTCGACCGCGCCGAACTGCTCGACGCCGCCCAGGAGGCCGAGCTGAACCGTCTGCTGGCCGGCCACGAGCAGGCCACCGGCGACCAGCTGGTGGTGGTCACGTTGCCCGACCTGGCCGGACGCAGCATCGAGGAAACCGGGCTCGCGCTGGGGCGTGAGTGGGGCATCGGCCAGAAGGGTCGCGACAATGGCGCGCTGCTGATCGTGGCCCAGGCCGAACGCCGCATCCGCATCGAGGTCGGCTATGGCCTGGAGGATCGCCTGACCGATGCGCAGAGTGCGCTGATCATCCACAATCTGATCGCCCCGGCGTTTCGCCAGGGCGATTTCGCCGGCGGGATTCGTGCCGGGGTGGAAGGGATGATCCAGGTGGTCGGTGGCGAGCCTATGGAGGGCTATCTACCGGCGCTGGGCCAGCCCGCCCAGGAGCAGCCACCGCTGCTGGTGCTGCTGATTGTGTTCCTGGTGATGCTGGCGGTGATCGGCATCGGCGGAGGCCGTGGCGGCCGCGGCCGGCAGGCGCGCTCGGTCATGGCCGCCGCCGCATTGGGCGCGCTAATGGGCCGGGG
>NZ_JBOY01000068.1:0-33063 GCF_000647775.1 Pseudomonas sp. RL
CGGATGCCAGCGCCGCACCTCGCCGAAGCGGGCATCCAGCGCCACCCCGGCCAGCGCGCCGAGCAGCAGGCTCATGGCCGCAGCAACCCGGCTGCCGCCTGCGGGTCGGACGGCAGGTAGAAGTGGATGTAGGACGCGGTCAGCCGGCCGAGGCGATAGACCGCCTCGGCGGTGCGCCGGTAGTTCGGGCACTCGCCGCGCGCCAGCGGCGCCAGCGCGCAATCCAGCACGGAGTGATGGAAGGTGTGCCCGCGCAAGGTGCCCTCCGGCAGCGCCGCCGCCTGCAGGGCCAGTGCCACCAGTTTCGGCTGCAGGATCGCCTGGCCCGGTAGCAGGCCGGCCAGCCTGGCGCTGGCGCCGTGCCGGTCGGTCAGCCGTTCGAGCAGGTAGAGCATGCCGCCGCACTCGGCGAGGATCGGCTTGCCGGCCGCGTGGTGGGCGCGGATGGCGTCCAGCATGCCGGGGTTGCCGGCCAGTTGCGCCAGGTGCAGTTCGGGGTAGCCGCCCGGCAGGTACAGGCTGTCCACCGCCGGCAGCGTGGCGTCAGCCAGCGGCGAGAAAAACGCCAGCTCGGCGCCCAGCGCGCGCAGCAGATCGAGGTTCGCCTGGTAGAGGAAGCCGAAGGCGGCGTCGCGTGCCACGCCGATACGCACCCCGGCCAGCAGGGGCTCCAGCGCCTGCGTGACCGGGGCGGCGAACACCACCGGCGCGGGCAATTGCGCCCCGGCGGTGGCGGCGATGGCCTCGGCAGCGGCGTCCAGGCGCTGGTCCAGATCGGCCAGCTCCGCCGCCTGCACCAGCCCGAGGTGGCGGCTGGGCAGCTCCAGCGCGGCACTGCGCGGCAGCGCGCCGTACCAGGTGAGCCCGGCCGGCAGGCTGTCGCGCAGGATCTCGGCGTGGCGCGGGCTGCCGATCCGGTTGGCCAGCACCCCGGCGAACGGCAGGTCCGGCTGGAAGCTGGCCAGGCCGTGGGCCAGCGCGCCGAAGGTCTGCGCCATGGCGCTGCCATCGATCACCGCCAGCACCGGCACGCCGAAACGCCGCGCCAGGTCGGCGGCCGAGGGCGCGCCGTCGAACAGGCCCATCACCCCCTCGATGAGGATCAGATCGGCCTCGCCGGCCGCCTCCCAGAGCAGACGCCGCGACTCCGCTTCGCCGACCATCCACAGGTCGAGCTGGTAGACCGGCGCGCCGCTGGCGCGCTCGTGGATCATCGGGTCGAGGAAATCCGGCCCGCACTTGAACACCCGTACGCGGCGGCCGGCGCGACGATGCAGGCGCGCCAGCGCGGCGGTGACGGTGGTCTTGCCTTGCCCCGAGGCGGGGGCGGCGATCAGCAGGGCCGGGCAGCGACGGGCATTCAAAACTCGATCCCCTTCTGCGCCTTCACCCCGGCCTGGAAGGCGTGCTTGACCAGCGCCATCTCGGTCACCGTGTCGGCGGCCTCGACCAGCCCCGGCGGCGCGCCGCGCCCGGTGGCCACCACGTGCTGCATCGCGGGTCGCGCCTGGATGTCGGCCAGCACCGCGTCCAGTTCCAGGTAGCCGTACTTGAGGGCGATGTTCAGCTCATCGAGCACCACCAGGGCGATGTCCGGATCGGCCAGCAACGCGCGGGCCACCGCCCAGGCCTCAGCGGCCCGAACGATGTCGCGCGGGCGGTCCTGGGTTTCCCAGGTGAAACCCTCGCCCATCACGTGGTAGCGCACCTGTTCGGGGAAGCGCCGGAAGAACGCCTCCTCGCCGGTACTCGCCGCCCCCTTGATGAACTGCACCACGCCGACCTTCAGCCCGTGACCCAGGGCGCGGGCGACCATGCCGAAGGCCGAGCTGCTCTTGCCCTTGCCGTTGCCGGTGTGCACCAGCAGCAGGCCGCACTCGTCGCGGGCGGCGGCGATCTTCTCGTCGACCACTGCCTTCTTGCGCTGCATGCGCGCCTGGTGGCGGGCATCGCGTTCGGCGGACTCGCCCATCATGCGGCCCGCCGCGCCACACCGCGCATGCCGGTGGACAGCGCCACGTAGAACACCGCCGCGAAGCTGACGTACATCGCCAGGGTGGACAGGTAGCGCGGGTAGTAGATCGTCAGGCGCTCGATCAGCCCGGCGAAGGTCGGTTCAGGGTAGCGACCGGAGAAGTAGTAGAAGCCGCCGCTGGAAACCAGATGGGCGACCAGGGCGCTACCGGCCACACACAGCACCAGCCACAGCAGTTGCCGCACGCCCCGCTGCGCGCGGCTGGCGAACAGCCGGCCGCCGAACCACAGCGCGCCGTAGGCCGGCACCAGCATCCAGTAGGCCGGCGAGAGGCACCAGTCGCTTACCGCGCCGCTCCACAGGGCGCCGAAGTCCAGCGCCACTGCTTCGAGAAACAGCGCCGGGAACGCCCAGCGCGAACGCACGAACACACCAGCCAGGAAGAACACCGCCCAGGAGGCGCTGGGCAGGCTTTCCACGCTGGCGAAGTGATGACCGCGGGTCATGGCCAGCAAGGCGGCCAGGGCCAGGCCCACGATGAGTTGGACACGGGGCGACAGATGGGGCATCTCGCTACTCCTTATTGAAGGCCCGGCAAACCCGGGCCAGGTTGGGATGGGGTCAAAGCGCCTGGTAGCGCACGCTGAACAGCACGGCACGGCCCGGCTGCTCGTAGGTCTGGGCGGTCTGGTAGTCGCGGTCGAGCAGGTTGCTGACCTTCACCTGCGCCTTCCACTCGGCACTGAGGTGGTAGTCGGCGCGCAGATCGACCAGCGCATAGCCGGGCAGGCGCTGGTCGTCGCTGTTTTCCTCGGCATCGAAGCGGTAGCTGTTGGCAAACACCCCGGCGCCCACCCCGAAGGCGCCGAAGCGGCGCTCCAGGTCCAGGTTCAGGCTGCGCTTGGCGCGACGCGGCAGCAGGTGGCCGCGGTTCTCCGGGCTGAGGTCGCGGGGGTCGAGCAGGGTGAGGTTGCCGGTCAGCCGCCAGCCCCACAGCTCGGTGCCGGCAACGGCCTCCAGTCCGCGTATCCGCGCACTGCTGATGTTGGTGGGGCGCATCGGGCTGCGGCCCTGCCACTCGATCAGGTCGTCGATCTGGTTCTCGAAGGCATGCAGGCTCCACTCGCCCCACGCCTGGCCGCCTTCCAGGCCCAGCTCGTAGCTCTGCGAGGTTTCCGGCTGCACATCCGGGTTGCCGGCGGTCGACGCGCTGGCCGGGTAGTAGAGATCGTTGAAGGTCGGTGCGCGAAAGGCGGTGCCGTAAGAGGCGCTGAGGCTCAGCGCGTCGCTGAGCGCATAGCGCCAGGCCAGGCTGCCGGTGCCGTGACCGCCGAAGAACTCGTCGCGGTCGTGGCGCAGCGCGGCCTGCAGGCCGTGGCGGCCGAAGCGCGCCTGGTACTGCGCGAACACCCCGCGATTGAAGCGCGAGTCCTCGGCGTACCGGCTGGTGGTGTCGATGCGGTCGCGCTGGTAGTCCAGCCCCAGGCTGAGCAGTTGACCGGCGCCCAGGCGGATATCGTTCTGCCAGGCGAGGCTGTCGCGCAGGGTGTCGAAGCGGGAGTACAGGCGATCGTCCTGGAAGTTCTCGCTGCGGTCCTCGCTGTGCCCGCCTTGCAGGGTGACGTTCCAGGCCGCCAGCGGCGTGAAGCGCGCGCGCAACCCCAGCACCTGCAGATCGCCTTCGCTGTAGGCGTCGAAACCGGAGGTGCCGCGCGTGTTGCGGCTGTCGAACTCGCTGCGGTTTTCGCTCTGCAGCCAGTTGGCGTCCAGCTCCAGTCCACCGGCGAAGCGGTAGCCGCCACGCAGCGACGCCGAGTGTTCGCGGAAACCGTCGGCGTCCGGCTCGTAGGCGGCCGGCGCGGCCGGCCGGAAACTGCGGGCGTTGATGCCGTCCGTGGACTCGCTCACCAGCCCGAGGCTGAACCAGCCCGGTCCGTTGCTGCCCTGCAGTCCGGCGCTACCCCGGTAGGTGGAGCGGCTGCCGGCGCTGACGGCGAAACCCGGCGTGAGCCCGACTTCCCGGGCCTGGCGGGTGAAGATCTGGATCACCCCGCCCATGGCCTCCGAGCCATACAGGCTGGAGCGCGGGCCGCGCACCACTTCGATGCGCTCGATCTGCTCGACCGGGATGTTCTGCAACGCCGCGCTGCCAGAGGTGGCGGAGCCGATCTTGATGCCGTCGACCAGCACCAGCAGGTGCTTGTCGTGGGTGCCGCGCAGCGACACGGTGGTGGCCTTGCCCCTGCCGCCGTTGCTCCACACGTTGACGCCGGCCAGGCTGCGCAGCAGCTCCGGCACGTCGCGCGGCTGCTGGCGCTCGATGTCCTCGCGGGTGATGACGCTGCTGGAGGCGATCGCTACCGTCGCCTGCTCGGTGCGGGTGGCGGTCACCACCGACTCGGCCAGCAGCAGCGGCTCGGCGGCCAGCGCCAGGGACACACAGGAAAGAGAAAGGTAAAGCGAAACGACGCCCAGCAGCACACCGGCGGCCGGACGATCAACAGGCTTGCGAATCAAGGGATGAACTCCGTCGTGCCTACCCGCACGACTCAAGGTCGACGACCACAGACGGAGAACGAAAGATGCGGACGCGCGCCAGGGCACGCCCATCAGCCCAGCGCCCGCCGCACTGCCGTGGAAATGCGCCAGGCCGGTCTCCGGGCTTGCGAGCGGAACCCGTGGGGGTTCCCGAATACCGCGCCTTCCCATGCCGGAGCACAGTGGCCAACTGCGGTTTCTAGACTCGCCTACCGTTGCGGGGGCAGCGCCGGAATTGCCACGGTCAGAGCGTGGCGCACCGGCTTCCCTGTTTCACCCCCGCAAACGGGGGCACCTGAAGCTGGCGGGCAGGGTAGTGATCCCGGACGGCAGCGTCAATGCGCACAGCCGTTCATCGCCTGCTGGTCATCGCAAAACCTGTACATTTTTAAGTATTCGTATAGATTTATGGACAGGTATCGACTGCTGCGGGCTCCCAAGATGATCACGCTCTCTGCACTGCGCTACATCACCCATTCCTGTGCGCTCAGCCTGCTGCTGCTCGCCGGCGCCGCACAGGCCAGCTGGCAGGACGCCTTGCCCGAGGCGCGTCTGATCGGCGGTGGCGACCTGCGACTGTTCGGCTTCCGCATCTATACCGCGCGGCTGTGGAGTCCCACCGAGCCGTTTCGCGCCGATGCGCCGTTCGCCCTGGAGCTCACCTATCACCGCAGCATCGAGCGCGACGACCTGGTCGAGGCCAGCCTCAAGGAAATCCGCCGCCTGAATGGCGATGCCATCAATGCCGCCCAGCTGCAGCGCTGGCAGGCGCAGATGCGGCGGGCGTTCGTCGATGTGCAGCCCGGCGAGCGCATCATCGGCGTACACCTGCCGGACCAGGGCGCGCGCTTCTATGCCGGCACACGCCTGCAGCACGAGATCGCCGACCCGGAATTCGCCCGCGCGTTCTTCGCCATCTGGCTCGACCCGCGCACCCGCAACCCCGAACTGCGCGCCCGCCTGCTGGGCGACGCCCGCCCCTGACCGGAGACCGCCATGTTCAAGCGCCTTGCCCTGCTGTTGTCCCTTGCCGTCGCCCTGGCCGGCTGCGCCGTGGAGGTGGACCACTACCGCGACCAGACCCCGCCCCTCGACCTGCGCCAGTACTTCACCGGCCGGGTGGACGCCTGGGGCATGTTCCAGAAACGCTCGGGCGAGGTGGTCAAGCGTTTCAGCGTGGCGATCAACGGCTACTCGCGCGGCGAGCAGCTGATCCTCGAAGAGGACTTCACCTTCAGCGACGGCAGCACCGACCGCCGCGTGTGGACCTTCACCCCGGACGGCCCCGAGCACTGGCGCGGCACCGCCCACGACGTGGTCGGCGAAGGCCACCTGCAGGTCGCCGGCAACGCCCTGCGCCTGCGCTACACCCTGCGCCTGCCGGTGGGCGACAGCGTCTACGACGTGAAGCTGGACGACTGGATGTACCTGATCGACGAACACACCCTGGCCAATCGCTCGTTCATGACCAAGTTCGGCGTCGAAGTCGGGCAGATCACGCTGTTCTTCCGCAAGCGCGGGGCGGAGGGGGCATAGCGGATTGGCCGGCTTACACGGCAAGAAAATAGCTGTAGAACCCCTCCTCCCGCCGATAACCCAGCGCCTCGTACAGCCGCTGGGCGTTGAGGTTGTCCACTGCCGTCTGCAAACCGAGGCCCTTGGCGCCGGTCGCCTGCGCATGGGCCCTGGCCCGTTCCAGCAATGCGCTGCCCACTCCCTGCCCGCGGCAGGACGGAACCACGTACAGGTCGTTGAGAATCCAGGTGCGCCGCGCCGAGACCGACGAGAAGCTCGGGTACAGCTGGGTGAAGCCCACGGGCTCGCCGTCTTGCAGGGCGAGGAAGATTACCGACTCGCGGTTGGCCACCCGCTCGGCGATGAAGGCCTGGGCCAGCGCCGGATCGCTGGGCTGCCGGTAGAAGACCCGGTACAGGTCGAACAACGGGGCCACAAGCCCCACTTCGTTTGGGGTGACGCTGATGATGTGCATGCTGGGTCTCGTATGCGCTGATGCAAAGGGAGGCAGCTAGCTTATGCGGTTTACGCAGCGGTAACCTCCCCTGCTCCGCTTCACCAGAACCCCAGCACCCAGCCCTGCTCGGTGGCTTCCAGGCGATGGGTCAGCGCCAGCCCTTCCAGGAAAACCTCATCGTGGGAAACGACCAGCAGCGCACCGGCGTAGCCGCGCAGCATGGCTTCCAGCGCCTGCGTCGAGGCCAGGTCCAGATGGTTGCTCGGCTCATCGAGCAGCAGCAGCTGCGCCGCCGGTTCGGCGTACAGCGCGCAGGCCAACGCCGCCTTCAGGCGTTCCCCGCCGCTGAGCGTCCCGCTGGGCATCGTCACCCGCTGCGCATCCAGGCCAAGCTGCGCCAGCCACATGCGCAGTGCGCTTTCGCTGGCCACGCGGTTGGCCGAACGCAGCTGATCGAGCACCGGGCGTTGCGGGTCGAGGGTGGCCAGCCGCTGATCCAGATAAACCCTCTGCGCCGCGATCTTGCAGCTTCCTGCCAGGGGTTCGAGCTGCCCGGCGAGTACCTTGAGCAGCGTGGACTTGCCACAACCGTTGGGCCCCAACACACCGATCCGCTGCAGTCCGGTGATCGTCAGGCTGATGTGACGGGTGGCGGCCGCAACGAACGGCAGCGTTAACGTTTCCAACTCCGCCACCCGCCGTTGCGCCGCCTGGGGGACCGGCACGGCATGCAGCACGACGACCGTCTCGTCCTCCACCTGCCGCGCGGCCTCGCGCACACGCCGGGCAAGCTGTTCTCGGGCGGCCGCCTGCTGCTGGCGCAGCTTGCCCGCCGACGCTTCGCTGCGTTCCTTCTGGCGATCCAGCAGGATCTTCGCCTGGTTGGCTTCCCTGCCCTGCCGGTTGCCGCGAGCCTGACGGCGTTCCTGGCGTTCGCGCTGTTCGCGCAAGGTCTGTTCCTCACGGCGGCGCTGCGTCTTGGCCTGCTCAAGGCTTTCGATTGCACTCTGGCGCTCCCGGGCCTTGGCCTGGGCGTAGAAGTCGTAGTTGCCGCCGTAGCTGCGCAGGCCTAGCGCTGACAGCTCCACGATGTGCTGCATCGCGTTCAGCAGCTCCCGGTCATGGCTGACCACCAGCAAACCGCGCGACCAGCGCTGCAACTGCCCGATCAGCGCCTGCCGGTTTGGCCGATCCAGGTGGTTGCTGGGCTCGTCGAGGATCAGGAAGTCCGCCTCCGAGAGCAGCGCACCGATCAGCGCGACGCGCATGGCCTCGCCGCCGCTGAGCGCGGTGGCGGGCGTCGCAGCGTCCAGATGGCCGAGGCCATTGCGCTCCAGCTCGTGCCGCAATCGCTCACGCACATCCCAGCGCTCGCCCACCGCCTCGAAATCCTCGGCCGCGCAACTGCCCGTCTCGATGCGCGCCAGGGCCTCCAGTGTTTCCCGCATACCGACCAGATCGGCCACCGTGGCCTCCGGTGCCGCCACCTGCTGAGCCAGATAATGCACGCGACCGGAAGCCACACAGCGCCCGGCGCTGGGCTGCAACTGGCCGGCCAGGATGCGCGCCAGGACGGTCTTGCCCACGCCATTGCGTCCGACCAACCCCGTCGGGCGGGCGTCGAACTGTTCGCACAGATTGGAGAAGAGCGTTCTGCCGTCCGGCAGAACGTGGGAAACGCTTTCCAGCGCAAGAAAGGGACTCGTCATGCGACCTCCGGAGATGCCAGGAACGGGGCGGTTCAACGGCCGTCCTGTCGACGGCGGCATCAATGGCGCATGGGAGCAATACCTCGAAGAGTGAATGTGTGGCGAGATTCTAGGAGCCCGTATCACACATGCCAAGACAGCCCGGCGAGGCGCAGCACCGCAGCCGTTCAGGCGCTGCCGGGACCGCCGGCGCTGGTACCGGCGCGGAACTCGCTGGCGTCAGGTGGTGCCGCCGCTAACGGCCGGGCTGCCAAGCTTCATGGACAGCTACCTCATCGACATCCTGCAACCAGGGCACGTCATGCGAGCACCAGATATGCGCCAGCGGACGCAGACCGGGATCTTCATCCAGGGTGGCCACCCGGAGAATCACCTGTGCCTGACCTGGGCGCTCGGCCACCAGATGGGTCCCACAGTTCGAGCAGAAATGCCGGAGCTTGCCAGGCGATGACTCATAGGCCTTCAACGCGTCCTCGCCCTTCGTCCAGCGAAAGTGCTCACGATTCACTCCTGCGGTCGATACAAACCGTGCCGCATGCGCCTTGCGACACGTTCGGCAGTGGCAGTGCATGATCGGCTTGTCCAACTGATCGACTTCGTACTCGATTGCACCGCATAGACAACCGCCCCTCATTCGGTCCTCCTGGTCGCGCTACTGCGCGACATCCTCGATGTACCGGCTCGCATAAACCAGGAAGTAGGCGGCAAACACTCCCACCAGGAAATCCTTGCCCATCGCGACGCCGTTGAACTCGGGCGCCAGCAGCCGGGACACCACACCGTAAAGCCCGGAGATCACCAGCACGGCGCACCATACCTGCACCAACAGACGAACCTTGCGGTGGTTGCCGACGATCAGCCACAGCAATGCGCCCTGAACGATCACCGGCACCAGAGAACTCATCACGCCAACCAGCAGCGCCAGGGAGTTGAGCAGAAACAGCACGCCCAGAAAGGCCATCAGTGACCCTTTATAAGCGGCACTGGTGAAGCGGACGGCGGTGACCTTGGGTGCGGATTTCATGCGTGCTCCAATAACGACAACGGATGGGAAAAAGCTGCCATCCAGTGTGCCTTGGGCACTTCCCAGCGCCTAGCGCGACGAATGGCGGAGGTCGCGCCGCGAGGCAGCGCCGCGACAGGCCGGTCGTCCGTTTCAGTGGGGGAGCAGCGCTCCCAGTGAAAAGAGCAGGTTCTTCAGAAGGAACCAGCTCGCCCAGCATGTTCCCAGCCCCGGCCATCATGTTGGGTGTCCAATATCAAGTTGTCCGGCATCCCCCCCTGGGCTCAATAGAACAGGCTTTTTTTGAAGCGCAGGGTGAGCTGGCTGAGTTTCTCGGCGCCCCTGACACCAAACAGGCGGTGATTGATTTTATACAAGGTCGGCCAGAACAGTTTCAGGTCGCTTATCGACAGTTGCCTGGCCAGATCGAAACACTCGCTCGCCAAGTCTTCCCGCCCTTCCCGCAGGGCCTCACGGCCTATGTCCCACAGGCGTGCAGCAAACGCCGCACGGCTTTTTGCCGAGGCATGTTGCTCTACCGAATGCAGCGTCATCAGCATCTTCTGCTTTTCATATTCCAGGCGACTGGGGGACTTTCTCCTTTTGATACTGATGCGATCTTCCGAGAAATGCACACGGTGCATATATATTTCCTGGGGGTGATAGACGAACTGGGTGCCCAAGGCAGCAAGACGGACGTGCAGATTCCATTCCTGGCCACTCTTGAACCTGACATCGAATCCGCCAACCTTATCCAGCAGGTTTTTTCTATGCAGCGGTGTAGACGTCATGAGATTGGCCATGACCAACTGCGCCAACTGCTCGCTGTCTTGCTGTATGACAACATTGCTGACAGTTTTTACTGCGCCTTCTCGCAGGATGCTGTAGTCACCATACACGATGGAAATTGAATTCAGCCGCTGGATCGCATCCACTTGTGAGCGTATAGCGCCTGGATGCAGAAAATCGTCTGCATCCAGAAACTTTATATACGTCCCCCTTGCCGCGCCCAGTGCCTGGTTGCGTGCAGCGCAAGCGCCCTGGTTAGACTGCGTGATAACTTTTATATCCTTATATTTGGAAAGCGCTTCCAGAGTTCCGTCGCTGGATCCATCGTTCACCACGATGACTTCCAATTGCCCATACTCCTGCGAGAGCACACTTTCCACACAGGGGGAAACATATCGCTCCGCATTGAATGCCGGGATCAAAATCGAAACCAGAGGATCTTTCATGGGCTTATTTTTATTCGACAGTCACATAAACACTCGTCCCGGAGCGCGGTCCCTTGATGCAAAGGCGGCAGCCTGGGTTCTTCCGGCCATCCAAACTGCCTGCCTAGCCACTCATCCCATTCCGCCGGTTCAAAGCGATACGAGCCTGCGGCTGGGGTGAAAGTGAGCTCGCCGATGTAAACCCTCCCTTGATGAATATAGAAATCGACCCGCAGATAGCCAAAGGGAGCCGCGAGGTGCTTTGCAATACGCAACATTTCCTCGAGCCATGGAGGCCTGGCAACGGGTTCGGCGCTGGCATTTTTACCCCTGCGCAGAAACGAGGCCACGCTCCAGTCCTCCAGATAGAGGCCTTGCGTGGGATTTGCCAAACGCCCGTGTATATGCTGTATGAAAACAAAAGGCTCAGCCCCGTCACCCGGATTGAATACATTGAATTTATAGTCGTCCGGCGGTTGGCCGTCGGTGAGCAGCGGCTGTTCAAAGAGAATCGCTGGCTTGATGTCTCTGTAATGCTTTTCTCGGTAGCGCGTCGAAAAGTCCGAGGCGAGCCAATGCCTGGCCAGACGGGCCAGCGCCTCCGGATTTTCCTGGTCCTTGCAATGAACGATTTTCACCTGGCCAGCACTGTGATTGGCCTTCATGACAAATGCCGTTGGCAATCCTTCGAACGTTTCGGCGCAAACGTCTTCGCAAACGAGATATACCGGCACCAGATACTGCTCGCCCACCGTCGCAGCGAGATAATTCCTCACCGCAAACTTGTCCGCCAGATAAGAATAGGCAGGGTGCGGATAGCGCATCCTGTGGAATATCTTTTCGGAGAAATATCGAGGATTTTGAAAATCACATAAGCGCCCGTGGTGCTGCCAATAGCGGGCGCGATAGAAAATGCAATCCGGCGAATGCTCGATAAGCCTGTTCAGCAGTCGACCCATCATCCCGTCGCACCTTGCACGAGTCCGCCGGCTGCGGATTTCCTGGAGCAGGCCATGATCGTGGCGCTTATCAGCAGCACGTTCATGATCGCCCCTGCCAGGCTGAAGGCAGCCACGGCAACCCGGTCGCTCTCAAACACGAAGAAGCCGACATAGATCGCCACGACCCGAATGACCACGAGCGCGATCTCATAGAGCAGGAAAGATTTCTGCAACGACAACGCCGCGATGGCCGCGACACTGGGCCGATTGATGAATCCAAAGAACAGCCAGCAAGCCAGCCATTGGCCGTACTCCCCCGCAACCCGCCATTCGCTGCCAAACACCAGTGCGAACAACCAGGGACCCAGCAACACCACCAGCAGGAAAGGACAGACCCCGACCACAGCCAGCGCTGCCGTTGCCTTGTATATCAGCCCCGCAAGCGGCTTGCCCGCATGGGCGGCCTCGGTGAACTTCGGATAGAAGACATCGCTGACCGATTTGCCAATCAGCATGGAAGGTACCGCCATGACGGTTCTGGCCAAGGTGTAGAAACCCGCCGACGCCGGTCCGAACAGGCTGGCCAGCAGCACGATGGGCAAACTTTGCGACAGCGCGTTCAGCAGGACTTGCGGCGCTCGGAACAATGGAAAGTCGGCATGGATACGAGCGCAGCCCAACAGCTCCGTCAGTGTTGTTCTGCCGCCTGAACGGCCCGAGAACAGCCCCGCCCCGGCTGCGAGCATCGCGGCATGCAGCACGCGCCCCGCGACGGCCAGGCCCACCAGCACACCGGCCCCTGCGTAGAAAACGCCGAGGCCCGCCTTACCCACATTCAGCAGTAGTGACTGAATGATCGCCACACGCGCCGTGACCGAGAACTTGCCCTTGCGAATAAGCCATTGCTCAGCCACCTGCATGCAGGCGGCGAAGAACATGGCCACGGGAATCAACATCAGGAAATCGGCGATGGCCTGCAAGCCGAGTGACCCGGCCAGTTGCTCCGCCGAGAAAAACAAGGCGAGCGCAACCAGCACCGTGACGCTCAAGGCCAGCAATACCGACAACTTGGCAATCGCCAGCGCGTCCTCATCCTTCTTGGGGAGCACAATCGCAATGGGATAGGTGAGAGCGGCTATCGGGGCCAGAACATTCAGGAGAGCCATGAACGCCCCCAGCTGCCCAAATGACTCGGGCCCGTACAGGCGGGTGATCACCGGCGCAAAGGCGATGGTGATCGCCTGGGCAGTGGCGGTCCCGGTGACCACGGCCAACACATTGCGCACGAAGGGGCGCCGGCTCAGCTCGATAAGCGTGTTAGACACAGTGCGCATGCGTCAGTCCAGGTTCAGGGTTTTGCCAGAGACTGCTGCACTTCTGATTCGAAAGCCTTTCATCGGACTGCGGCACGCGCGGGTTGGTTCTGAGGAAGCCGAACCGCCTGGTCTATGAGCCCCGGTGATCAATTTCTGGAAGCGACTGGAAACCTGAAGCTCATAAATTCGCTTTTTGGCTTGAAAGCAGCGATTTAGAGCGGTTGAGCGGAAGTCAGCGGAAGAACTGATGGCGTCCCCTGCTGGAATCGAACCAGCATCTAGCCCTTAGGAGGGGCTTATTCTATCCGTTGAACTAAGGGGACTCGGGAGGGGTGCCGGGTTGCGCGGCGGGCGGAATGTTACCCAGCCGCCGGCGGTTTGTCATGCCTCAATTGTCCCGGCGCAGCTCGTCCGGAATGGGCAGGTCGGGCAGCGGGCCGGGCTTCTTGCCCTGCCCTGCCTGGTGCTGGCGGATCTGGTAGACGTAGGCCAGCACCTGGGCCACGGCCATGTAGAGTCCGGCGGGAATCTCCTGTTCCAGTTCGGTGGAGTAGTACACCGCTCGCGCCAGGGCCGGGGATTCCACCACGGTCACCTTGTGCTCGTTGCCAATCTCGCGAATCTTCAGGGCGATCTGGTCGACGCCCTTGGCCAGCAGCAGCGGCGCGCCGGCCTGGGATTCGTCGTACTTGAGGGCCACGGCGAAGTGCGTCGGGTTGGTGATGATCACGTCGGCCTTGGGCACTTCGGCCATCATGCGGCGCTGGGAGATCTCGCGCTGCAGCTGGCGGATGCGCGACTTCACTTCCGGCTTGCCTTCGCTGTCCTTGTATTCGTCGCGCACTTCCTGCTTGGTCATCATCATCTTCTGGGTGTGGTCCCAGATCTGGTACGGCACGTCGATCAGGGCGATGAAGATCAGCCCCAGGGACAACCACAGCGCGCACCAGCCGACGATCAGGATGGTGTTGAGGATGGCGGCCTCCAGCGGCTGGTGGGCCAGGGCCAGGATGTCGTCCTGGTAGAGGTTGAGCACCACCAGCGCCACCGCCAGCACCACCAGGAACTTGCCGATCGCCTTGAACAGCTCCACCAGCGACGTCTTGGAGAACATGCGCTTGAGGCCGGACAAGGGGTTCATGCGGCTGAACTTGGGCATCAGCGATTCGGTGGAGAACAGGAAGCCGCCGAGCATCACCGGGCCGACGATCGAGGCCAGCAGCAGCAGGATCAGCAGCGGCAGCAAGGACATCAGCGCATGCTCGCCGGCGGTGAGCAGCAGCAGGACCATGCTGTCGGTGTGGTAGAGGCTGTCGCGGCGGACGCTGAAGCTGCCGTTCATCACATCCAGGATGCCCAGCCCCAGGCTGGCGCCGAACGCCATCAGGCCGCCGGCGCCGGCCAGCATCACCACCAGGGTGTTGAGTTCCTTGGAACGGGCTATCTGACCTTTCTTGCGGGCGTCACTGAGCCGTTTCTCTGTGGGCTGTTCGCTCTTGTCCGCGCCGTTTTCGTTCTCGGCCATGGATTACCTCGCGTGCGCGAAGTCGCGCAGCAGTTGCAGGGCCTCGACGGTGAGCGCCTGGAAATGCGCCAGGATGTCGGCCTGGCTGAGCCAGAAGATGATCATGCCCATCACCAGGGTGAGCGGGAAACCGATGGCGAAGATGTTCAGCTGCGGCGCGGCGCGGGCCATGACGCCGAAGGCCATGTTGATCACCAGCAGTGCGGTGACCGCCGGCAGGGCGATCAGCACCGCGGCGCCGAGCACCCAGGTGAGCTTGCCGGCGATCTCGCGGTAGTGTTCGACCAGGAAGCCGCTGCCCACCGGCAGGGTGATGAAGCTCTCGGCCAGCACCTCGAACACCACCAGGTGGCCGTTCATGGCCAGGAACATCAGGGTCGCCATGTTGAGCAGGAACTGGCCGAGCAGCGGCACCGAAACGCCCATGGCCGGGTCCATCATCGAGGCGTAGCCCAGGCCCATCTGCATGGAGACGAACTGGCCGAGCACCACGAAGATCTGGAAGAACAGCTGCAGGAGGAAGCCGAGCACCGCGCCGATGAGGATCTGCTCAGCGATCAGCAGCATCATGCGCAGGTTAAGCGCATCCACCTCGGGCATCGGCGGCAGGTTGGGCGACAGCAGCAGGGTGATGGCAAGCGCCAGGTACAGGCGCACGCGCACCGGCACCAGGTTGCCGCCGAACACCGGCATGACCATCAGCAGTGCGCCAATGCGGAACAGCGGCAGCAGGAAGGCGCTGACCCAGCCGCCGATCTGTGCGTCGGTCAGCTCAAGCACTGCGCATCACCCAATGACAAACGGGATGTTGTGCACCAGCGTCTCGGTGTACTCCAGCCACTGGCGCACCAGCCAGGGGCCGGCCCACATCAGCGTCACCAGCATCACCATCAGGCGTGGCAGGAAGCTCAGGGTCTGCTCGTTGATCTGCGTGGCGGCCTGGAACACCGCGACGATCAGACCGGCGATCAGGCTGGGCACCACCAGGATGGCCACCGTCACGGCGGTCAGCCACAGGGCGCTGCGGAACAGGTCGACGGCGACTTCAGGGGTCATGGCTATAACGTCCCGAAACTGGCGGCCAGGGTGCCCATGATCAGGCTCCAGCCATCGATGAGCACGAACAGCATGATCTTGAACGGCAGCGAGATGATCAGCGGCGAGAGCATCATCATACCCATGGCCATCAGGATACTGGCCACCACCAGGTCGATGATCAGGAACGGGATGAAGATCATGAAGCCGATCTGGAAGGCGGTCTTCAGCTCGGAGGTGACGAACGCCGGCACCAGGATGGTCAGCGGCGTGTCGGCCGGGGTGGCGATGTCGGTGCGCTTGGACAGCCGCATGAACAGGTCCAGGTCGCTCTCACGGGTCTGCGCCAGCATGAAGTCCTTGAGCGGCACCTCGGCGCGGCTGATGGCTTCACGGGCGCCGATCTGCTCGTTCAGATACGGCTGCAGCGCCTGTTCGTTCACCTTTTCGAACACCGGCGCCATGATAAACAGCGTGAGGAACAGCGCCAGGCCGAGCAGGATCTGGTTGGACGGCGTGGACTGCAGGCCCAGCGCCTGACGCAGGATGGAGAACACGATGATGATCCGCGTGAAGCTGGTCATCAGCATGACGAACGCCGGGATGAAGCTCAGCGCCGTCATGATCAGCAGGATCTGCAGGCTGACCGAGTACTCCTGCTCGCCGTCCGGGTTGGTGGTCAGGGTGATGGCCTTGATGCCCAACGGATCGCCGGCCGCCTGCTGCGCCATGGCCGGGCCGGCCAGCAGCCACAGCAGCACGCCCGCCAGCACCAGCCAGGCGCGGGCGGACATCAACGGGGCAAGGGCGGTCGCGTTCATCGGGTCAGTGCTCGGCGGGCGGGGTCTTGTCGCGGCCGAGCAGGTCCTGCAGGCGGCGGGCAAATTCCGGGGTGGCGGTGTTCGTGGCGGGCAGCACCACCGGCTGCTTGAGCACATGCAGCGGGGTGATGCGGCCGGCGGTGAGGCCGAGCAGCACCTGTTCCTCGCCGACCTGCACCAGCAGCAGCCGCTCGCGGGTGCCCAGCGACTGGCTGGCCAGCAGCTGGATGGCCTGGTTGCCGCGCGGCCCGGCCTGGTTCTGCATGCGCCGCAGCAGCCAGGCCAGGCCGAAGATCAGGCCGACCACCAGGCCCAGGCCGAGCACCAGCTGGACCAGCTGGTCGACCATGCCCTCGGTGGACGGTCCCGGCGTGGCGGCGACGGCTTCGCCGGCCAGCAGCAGCGGCGCCAGGATCAGGCGGCGCATCAGCGCAGCTTCCGGATGCGCTCGGTGGGGCTGATCACGTCGGTCAGGCGGATACCGAACTTCTCGTTGACCACCACCACTTCGCCGTGGGCGATCAGGGTGCCGTTGACCAGCACGTCCAGCGGCTCGCCGGCGAGGCGGTCCAGCTCGATCACCGAGCCCTGGTTGAGCTGCAGCAGGTTGCGGATGCTGATGCTGGTGTTGCCCACTTCCATGGAAATGGTCACCGGGATGTCCAGGATCACGTCCAGGTTCGGGCCTTCCAGGCCGTGCACCGGCTCGCCCTTGGCCGGCGTGGGGAACTGTTCCATGGGCGCGCGCGCCGGGCCTTCGGCCAGCAGCTCGTCGATCGCGTTCTGGTTGTCACCCTCTTCCAGGGCGGCGGCCCATTCGGCGGCCTGTTCCTCGGGAGACTTCGGGGTGTTGTTTGACATTGCGTGTCCTCAGCTGACTGTCTGGCCGAACGTTCCGCACGCGGCGGAAGGTCCGAGCGGAAAAGAGTTGCCTCAGCGATTGCGTTCCAGCGGCCCCATTACCTGCAGGGCCAGCATGTCCTTGTGGGAGCCGAGCTTCACTTCGAAGGTCGGCACGCCGTTGGCCTTGAGCAGCATCTGCTCAGGCAGCTCGACGGGAATCACGTCCCCGGGCTGCATGTAGAGGATGTCGCGCACGCGCAGCTGGCGACGCGCCACAATGGCGTCCAGCGGCACCTGTACGTCCAGGATGTCCTCGCGCAGGGCCTTGGACCAGCGCTCGTCCTGGTCGCCGACATCGGACTTGAAGCCGGCGTCGAGCATCTCGCGGATCGGCTCGAGCATCGAGTACGGCAGGGTCACGTGCAGGTCGCCGCCGCCGCCGTCCAGTTCGATGTGGAAGGTGGAGACCACCACCACTTCGCTGGGGCTGACGATGTTGGCGATGGCCGGGTTGACCTCGGAGTTAAGGTATTCGAAGTCCACTTCCAGCAGGGCGTTCCAGGCTTCTTTCAAGTCGATGAAGGCCTGGTCCAGCACCATGCGCACCACGCGCAGTTCGGTGGGGGTGAACTCGCGGCCTTCGATCTTGGCGTGACGGCCGTCGCCGCCGAAGAAGTTGTCGACCAGCTTGAACACCAGTCGCGAATCGAGGATGAACAGCGCCACGCCGCGCAGCGGGCGCATCTTCACCAGGTTGAGGCTGGTGGGCACGTACAGCGAATGCACGTACTCGCCGAACTTCATCACCTGCACGCCACCGACGGCGACGTCGGCGGAGCGACGCAGCAGGTTGAACATGCTGACTCGGGTGTAGCGGGCGAAGCGCTCGTTGACCATTTCCAGGGTTGGCATGCGACCGCGGACGATGCGGTCCTGGCTGGTCAGGTCGTAGCTCTTGACCCCGTTGGGGCTGGCGGTTTCCTCGACGGAGACGAGTCCGTCATCGACGCCGTGCAACAGCGCGTCGATCTCATCCTGTGACAGCAGGTCTGTGGCCATGGAAGGGTCCTACTGCAAAACGAAATTGGTGAACAGCACCTGCTCGACGACCGGCTGGCCCAGCAGGTTGCGAGCGATCTCCTGGACGCGCTCGGTGGCCTGGACGCGCACCGCTTCCTTGCCGGGCGCGGTGAGCATGGCCTCGAAGCTCTGCGCGGAAAGCAGCATGACCAGCTCGTTGCGCAGCAGCGGCTGGTGCTCGCGCAGCGCATCCATGCTCTTCTTGTCGCGCCCGAGCAGGGAAACGCTCACCTGCAGGTAGCGGGCGCGGCCATTGGCGTTGTAGTTGACGACGAAGGGTTCCTTGAGCTCTTCGTACACCGCGCCGCGGTCGCGGCTCACGAACAGCGGCTTGGTATCCGGGCTGGTAGACGCGTTGGAGGAGGTAAGGACGTACCAGGTAATGCCCACCGCGGCGACCATCGCCAGCAGGAGGGTCAGCACCCCGAGAATGATGAGGAGGAGCTTCTTGTTCTCAAGCCTGAAAGACTTTGCCATGCCAAATATCCGTCACCTTGCGGCGCTACAACAGTCAAGCCAGCGATTCAGCAAGTCTTATGCCAGTCGATTGCCTGACCCGACGAGCCTCGCGGCGCTGCGCTGCTGGCAGGAGCGGCTTCAGCCCTCATGCAGGAGGGGCTTCAGCCGCGACGTTTCCCTTGCCTCAGGCGTAGAAATCCACCAGGCCACGACCACTCTCCAGCGGCGTGGTCGCGATCAGGCTTTCGGCTTCCAGGCCCTCTTCCGCCTCGGCTCCACCACCGGCCAGGCCATAAGCGCCGCGCTCATCGGCCTGGCGCTCGCCACGGGCCAGGGACTGGTCGGACACGTTGACATCGAACTGCCCCAGCCCCTGCTGGTTGAACATCTCTCGCAGCCGGTGCATCTGCCCTTCCAGCGCCTCGCGCACCGAGGCGTGCGGACTGGCGAAGCTGATCTGGGTCTGCTCCTGGTTCAGGCTGATGCGGATCTCGAGGCGACCCAGCTCGGCGGGATCCAGCTGGATCTCCGCGCTACGCAGGTTCTGGCTGGACAACCACATGACGCGCTCCACCACCGCCTCGCTCATGCCGGGCTGGCGCATGGACAGTGGTTGCTGCAGGGCATTGGCGGCCACCTCACGCTGCGCCGCGCTGGCCTGCTGCACGGCCTGAGTCAAAGGATTGACTGGACTGTCGGGGCCTTCGGCCGCGTGCTGCGCGGAACTGCCCGCCGCCGCGCTCAGGCTGCTGCGCAGTAACTCGGTGAAGTCCTGCTCGTCGTCGGCGGCGAGCCCCCCTTCGGGAAGCGCTTCGGAGAGCGTCTCGGTTTTGGCAAGGTGCAGCTCGGGCAGGGCTGCCTGGCGCGCACGGGTCTCGGCCAGAGTCGGCTGCATCTGCCGTGCGCCCAGGGCGCTGGCGGCTGCCTGGGCAACGCCGGCCGTCTGCGAGGCCGCGGCGCTGGCAGGCGCCATCGGATTGGCCACCGCCAGCGTCTGTTCGGCAATATCCGCCTGCGCATCGGGCGAAGCCGTCGCGTCGGCACCCAGGACCGCAGCGGCAGACTCATCCACGGCTTGCGCTTCGGCGGCGGCAACAGGCGTATCCGACGCCGGCGCTGCACTGTCCCGCCCGAACAGCATCAGCGACTCCAGGGATACCGCTTCGGGCTCGGCGGCCAACGTCAGCTCCTCCTCGGGCGGCAGCTCGCCGCCCGGCAGTCCGCTGCCCGGCAATTCGCTGCCCGGCAATTCGTTGCCGAGGACGGCAACGGCTTGCTCATCGGCGGCCAGCGACGACTGATCGTTCGCGGCCTGGGTGTGCCCACCAAGGCTGCTGGCTTCTTCACCGGCGACCGCTTCGCCGCCTTCGCGTGCTCGTGCAAGAATCCCGGAGAAACCGCTCTGGCCCGCTTCTTTTGGCGAGCTGCGCAGGTTCTGGTCGGCGTGCACCGAAGACACCTTCGGCAGAAGGAAATCGGCACCAAGGCTCATGGCTGACTCCGCTGAAATCTAGTAGTGCCAGGCAGAGTGCAAGCAGCGGGCCAATCCAGGAAAAGCCGTCCGGGCAGCTGTGCGGGGGAGGCGTCAGGCGAAGCGGCGGCGTTCGGCGCGGACTAGCACGCGCACCACGGAGAGCTCCTGCTCGACCTGACGCAACAGACCGGCGGCCTGCTCCAGGGCAGCGTCACGGCCGGCACGCTCCAGCTCCAGGCAGAGCTGGGCCAGCGTCACCGCGCCCATGTTGCTGCAGCTGCCCTTGAAGCTGTGCGCCGCCTTGCTCAGCGCTTCGGCGTTGCCACCGCGCAGGGCCTGGCGCAGGGAATGCAGGCGTTCCTCGGAATCGGCCAGGTAAGCATCGAGAAGGGCCGGGTAGTCCTCGGCCATGACATCCTGCAGGCTTTGCAGCACCGCGCTGTCGATATGCGATCGTCCGTACATCTGCTTGTCCTTAGCCGGATGTGTCACTGCGCCATTATGCGCGGCCTGCGAACGCTGCCTCCAGACGCAGGTCAGTCTTCCCGACGAACGAGCATCCGCTGCGCCAGTTCATCGAACTGCTTCTGCTCGCGCGCGTCGGCTACCCGCCGCGCCTCGTCCTGATAGCGCTGCACCAGTTTGCGCAGCCCTTCCAGTCGCATGTGGCACTGCTGCCAGCGCTCGCGCGCCTTGCGCAGGTTGTCGCGGTTCCACTCGACACTGCGCCCTTGCTGCTCGATGGCGGTATCCAGTTGGCCGAGAAAGCGCTGGTAGTTGACCATCCACTGGCCGGAGACACCCTGGCGACCGGAGGTCAGCCACTGCTGCTGATAATCGCTGAGATAGCGCTGCAGATCGCGAAGCTGATTCTCGCTTTGCAACAGCTTTTGCTGGGCTTGCCCCAGCACGCGCGCGGCATCACGTTCCGCCCGTGTGGCCAGGTCCACCACGGGCGCCAGCCGCTGGATGCGCCGATCACTCATTGCCGGTGGCCGCGCTCAGTACCGGGTCACTGGAAGACGGCCGCCAGTTGCGCGGCGTTCTGCCCCAGCTGCTGGCCACCTTCGTTAAGGCCCTGTCGCAGGTAGTGGGCCATCTGCTGCTGCTTGGCGATGGCGAGGTCGGTTTCCGGATCGCCGCCGGGCACGTAGGCGCCGACGCTGAGCAGGTCGCGGCTCTGCTGGTAGCGCGACCAGAAGCGCTTGAAGCGCTGCGCCAGCTGCAGATGCTCCGGCGTGACCACCTGCGGCATCACCCGGCTGATCGACGCCTCGATGTCGATGGCCGGGTAGTGCCCCTCCTCGGCCAGGCGGCGCGACAGCACGATATGGCCGTCGAGCACGCCGCGCGCCGCGTCGGCGATCGGGTCCTGCTGGTCATCCCCTTCGGACAGCACGGTGTAGAAGGCAGTGATCGAACCGCCGCCCTGCTCCGCGTTACCGGCGCGCTCGACCAGCGCCGGCAACTTGGCGAACACCGAGGGCGGGTAACCCTTGGTGGCCGGCGGCTCGCCGATGGCCAGGGCGATCTCGCGCTGGGCCTGGGCATAGCGGGTCAGCGAGTCCATCAGCAACAGGACGTTCTTGCCCTGGTCGCGGAAATACTCGGCGATGCGTGTGCAGTACTGGGCGGCGCGCAGGCGCATCAGCGGCGCCTCGTCGGCCGGCGAGGCGACTACCACGGAGCGCTTGAGGCCTTCCTCGCCGAGGATGTGCTCGATGAATTCCTTCACTTCGCGGCCCCGCTCGCCGATCAACCCAACCACGATGATGTCGGCCTGGGTGAAGCGGGTCATCATGCCCAGCAGCACCGACTTGCCCACGCCGGTGCCGGCGAACAGGCCCAGGCGCTGGCCGCGTCCAACGGTGAGCAGGCCGTTGATGCTGCGAATACCGACGTCCAGCGGCTGGTCGATGGGATGGCGGCGCAGCGGGTTGATCGCCGGCGCGACCAGCGGCACCCAGTCCTCGGCGCGCATGCGGCCCTTGCCGTCCAGTGGCTTGCCGGTGCCGTCCAACACCCGGCCAAGCATGCTCATGCCCATGGGCAGGCGGCCGCTGTCGGCCAGTGGCACCACGCGGGCGCCCGGGGCGATACCGGCCAGACTGCCAACGGGCATCAGGTAGGTCTTGCTGCCGGCGAAGCCCATGACTTCGGCTTCGATCTCCAGCGGATGATGGCGGTCGCCGTTCATCACCAGGCAGCGGCTGCCCACAGCCGCACTGAGGCCTTCGGCTTCCAGGGTCAGGCCGACCATGCGCAGCAGGCGCCCTTCGACCACCGGACGACTGGGCAGGCTGACCGCCTGCTGGTAGCCGGCCAGGCGGCGGGCCAAGGTGGTGCGCTCAAGGCGCATCGGCTTGCTCCCCGCCGGGCAGCTCGACGATCAGGTCGGGCGCCGGCGGATGCAGGCGTTGCTCGCGCTTGTGCTCAAACAGCTGCGCCAGCGCCTGCTTGAGGCGGGTTTCCACGGTGGCATCGACCAGACTGTTCTGGCTTTCCACGCGGCAGCCGCCCGGCTGCAGGCTGGCGTCCTCGATGATCTTCCAGCTTTCCTCGTGGCGTTCGCGCAGCGCCTTGACCAGCTCGAAGTCCTGGGGATTGACGTGGATGCGCAGGTTGCCGGCGCCCATGGGCAGCAGGCCGAGCGCTTCGGAGAGGATCAGTTGCAGCTGGCTGGAATCGGTGCGCAGCTCGCGCTGGATGACCTCGCGGCTGACATGGGCGACCAGGTCGACCAGCGCCAGCTCCAGCGCCTGGTCCTGCTCGGCGATGGGCTCCAGCAGGTGACCCATCAACTGTTCCAGGCGCGCCAGCTGCTCGTTCAGGCGGGCCTCCGCCTCCTGGCGGGCGCGCAGCTGGCCGGCGTGGAAGCCGTCCTTCTCGCCCGTGGAAAAGCCTTCGTTGTAGGCATCCTGACGGATGGCCTCCAGCTCTTCGAGGGTGATCGGCTGCACCGCCTCGACCGGAACTTCCTCGATGCTGGCCTGGACTTCCGGCTCCGGCTCCGCTTCGGGCAGCGGCTCCGGCGCGGGCGCCGGTTTGAGCGGATCGAAGCTGGGCAGCAGCCAGCGCTCGAACGGCGGCAGGTCGCTGGCGCGGATCAGATCGCTTTCGTATTCGCCTTGGCCATTCTGCATGGTGACTCGACTCTCGCCCCGCCAGGGGTCTGGCTATCCCGGCAAGCGGGATCAGATCATTTCTTCGGCGCCCTTCGGGCCGATGACGATTTCGCCGGCTTCGGCCATGCGACGCGCGATGCCGAGGATTTCCTTCTGCGCCGCCTCGACATCGCTGACGCGCACCGGGCCGAGGCTTTCCAGGTCGTCGCGCAGCAGCTCGCCGGCGCGCTTGGACATGTTCTTGAAGATCTTTTCCTTGACGTTCTCGTCGGCGCCCTTGAGGGCCAGGGTGAGCACGTCGGAGGAGATCTCGCGCAGCAGCGCCTGGATGCCGCGGTCGTCGATGTCGGCCAGGTTCTCGAAGACGAACATCAGGTCTTCGATCTCCAGCGCCAGCTCCTCGTCCAGCTCGCGGATGGCATCCATCAGCGGGCCTTCGATGGTGCTGTCCAGGTAGTTCATGATGTCGGCGGCACGCTTCACGCCGCCCAGGGTGGCGCGACTGGTGTTGGTGTTGCCGGAGAACTGCTTCTCGAGGATGGTGTTGAGCTCCTTGAGCGCCGCCGGTTGCACGGTGTTCAGCGAGGACACGCGCAGCAGGATGTCCAGGCGCGCCTTGTGCGGGAAGTGGCTGAGCACCTCGCTGGCCTGGTCGGCGTCCAGGTAGGCCACCACGATGGCCTGGATCTGCGGGTGTTCGTAGCGGATCACGTCGGCCACGGCGCGCGGCTCCATCCACTTCAGGCTGTCCAGGCCGCTGGTGCTGCCGCCCAGCAGGATGCGGTCGATCAGGCTGCCCGCCTTGTCCTCGCCCAGGGCCTGGGTGAGCATCTTGCGGATGTAGCCGTCGGTACCCACGCCCAGGCCGGTCTGCTCGCCGACCATGACGATGAATTCGCTGAGGACTTCCTCGACCTGCTCGCGGTGCACGTTGCCCAGGTGGGCCATGGCCACACCGACCTTCTGCACTTCCTTGGGGCCCAGATGACGCAGTACCTGCGCGGCGTCGGTCTCGCCCAGGGAGAGCAGCAGGATGCCGGCCTTGTCGACTTTGCTCAGTTTGCTCACGGTCACTCGTCCCCGTTGATCCATTCTTTGACGACTTCGGCAACGCGGGCCGGGTTTTCCGCCACCAGGTTCTTGATGGCGTTCAGCTGGGCTTCGAATCCGTCATTGGGGTTGGCCAGCATGATCTGCTGGGCCGAACCGCTCAGGCTCAGTTGGTCTTCATCCAGCTCGGAGGACAACGGCTGCAGGTCGCGCTCGAGCGGCACCAGATCCTTGCCTTCGCCCTTCTTGTTGCCGGTGATGTTGTTGAGCAGCGGACGCAGCACGCCGAACACCAACGCGAGGATGAACAGCGCGCCGATGATCTGCTTGGCGATGTCCCAGAACCAGGGCTGCGCGTAGAACGGGATCTCCTCGAACACTTCGCCACGGTCGGCGACGAACGGCGTGTTGACCACGCTGACGCTGTCGCCACGGCTGGCATCGAAGCCCACCGCGTCCTGCACCAGGCGGGTGAAGCGCGCCAGGTCCTCGGCACTCCAGGGCTGGTAGGTGACGGTGCCGGACTGCGGATCGACGACCTGCTGGTCGTCCACCACCACGGCGATGGACAAACGGCGAACGCGGCCCTGCTGCTGGCGGGTGTAGCTGATGGAGCGATCCAGCTCGTAGTTGCGGGTCGCCTGCTCGCGCTTGTCGGCCGGATACGGCGCCAGCATCGGCGTGCCGGTGGCCGGATCCATGATCTGCTGGCCGTTGGCGTCCAGCAGCGGCTGGCCGGGCGGAATCGCGCCGGCATTCGCGGCGCCGAAGCCCAGCTGTTCGGGCGCGGCGCCCGGGGCCGGCGGCTGGTTGCTCAGCGCGCCCGGAACACCTTGCGGAGGCAGGCTGCTCTGGCGTTGTTCCTTGACGGCCTGCTCGCTGCGCAGCGCGGGCTGGTCGGGGTTGAAGGTCTCGGTGGTGGACTCGACGGCGTTGAAATCCACGTCGGCGGAGACTTCCGCCTTGTAGCGCTCGTTGCCCAGCACCGGACGCAGGATGTTGTGCACGCGCTGGGTCAGCAGGGTTTCCACCCGGCGGCTGTACTCGAACTGGCGGCCGGCGACGGTCAGCTCGGACAGCTCCTGCTGATCGGAGAGCAGGTTGCCCTTCTGGTCCACCACGGTGACCTGCGACTTGTTCAGCTCCGGCACGCTGGTGGCCACCAGGTTGATGATCGCCTGGACCTGGCCGGGCTCCAGGTTGCGTCCCTGAAACAGCTCCAGCAGCACCGAAGCGCTGGGCTTGCGCTCGTCGCGCACGAACACCGAGCTCTTCGGAATGGCCAGGTGCACGCGCGCCGATTTGACGCCGTTGAGGCTGGCGATGGTGCGCCCCAACTCGCCTTCCAGACCACGGCGGTAACGCGCCGCTTCCATGAACTGGCTGGTGCCCAGGCTCTGCTCGCGGTCGAGGATCTCGAAGCCCACGCTGTTGTCGCGTGGCGCCACGCCGGCGGTGGCCAGTTTCAGGCGCGCCTGGGCCATGTCCTGGGCCTTGACCAGCAGGGCGCCGGAATTGGGTTCGACGGTGTAGTGGATGCCGGCGGTGTTGAGGACATCGACCACCTGGCTGACGTCCATACCGTTGAGGTTGCCGTACAGGGGGCGGTAGTCCGGCTGCTGGGACCAGAGCACCACGGCGAAACCGATGGCCACGCTGGCGGCCAGCCCGACCAGCAGGCCCACCTGGCGCAGCATGGACATTTCGGAAAGGTTTTCCAGGAAGGCGAGCCCGAACAGCGGCGGCTTCTTGGCCGGGGCTTCCGCCTCGTTGGAATGGGCGGGAACCTTCGCTACAGCGTCAGACATGGATCATCCGTCCTTAGATCGACATCTGCATGATGTCCTGGTAGGCCTGCACCAGCTTGTTACGCACCTGGGTCATGGCCTGGAAGGACACCGAGGCCTTCTGCGAGGCGATCATCACATCAGTCAGGTCCACCCCACCCTGGCCCATTTCGAAGGCGGTGGCGAGCTGGTTGGCGGAGCTCTGGGTCTGGCTCACCTTGTTGACCGCCTGCCCCAGCAGATCGGCGAAGCTCGGCATGCCGTTGGCCGGCGCCTCGGGCTGTGCCGGCTTGAAACGGGCCATGGCGTCCGCCTGCATGGAACGCATGTCCATCAGCAAACGATTGAACTGCACACCCTGACTCATGTGTCATTTCCTCTTACTGGCGGCATAGATTTGACGCCCCACATCACAGAGCCCAGACATAGCAACATCAGTGCCAAGGGCCAAGTCATTGATTGAGCGAGAGTTTTGCTTGCGCTACAGGCTGTCGGAAAGTGGACGGTGGCGCACACCGACGAGACGGCCCACCCCGGCCGCCCCGAAAAACGTCGATTTCGTCACTTAGTGGCGCGACGATAGCATATTGATTTGCACATGCCAGCTCCGAAAGGAGCCCTTCGCTTACAGCGGATCGTTCATGCGCAGCAGTTCGTCGGGCAGATGCTCGATGTAGTCATCGTCCAGATCGGGCGGCGGCATCTGCAGGTGGTAGCCCTGCTTGTCGAGGTTCTCCAGCACCTGGTGGATGTCCTCGCGGGCCAGCTGGCGCTCGGGGTGCAGTACCAGATCGAAGGCCAGCTGCGGCGTGCCGAAGGCGGCGAGCAGACCTTCCGGCACTCGCGCCAAGGCGTCGCTTTTCAATACGTAGAGGTACATCTCGCGCTTGCGCGGGCTCTTGTAGATGGAACAGATGCGTTTCATGCCGATTCTCCGGGAGCGGACAACGCCTCGAGCAACGCCTGTCCGAGGCGTTCACGGCGCCAGCCGCGCAGGTTGTCCGGCAATTCATAGGGGCCGTTGGGGTAGCCACTGCGCAGCAGGGCTTCCAGGGATTTCTTGCGCAGCATCAGCTCGGGCGCCATGTCCAGGCGCGCCGCCTCGGCCTGGCCAACCGCGCGCAGCTTCTTGAGCAGGCGACCGACTTCCAGCGGCAGCGGTTCGTCCACCGGCTGCGGCCAGGCGTCGGGCGGCAGCGCCGCCGCCTGGCGGATCAGTTGCAGGAGGGTTTCGCCATCCTGGCGCACAGTGCGCGGATGCATGTCTTCAATGCGCGACAGCGCGCCCAGCTCCGCGGGCTGGTAGCGCGCCAGCGGCCACAGCGAGGCTTCGCGCAGGATGCGGTTGCGCGGCACATCGCGACGGCGCGCCTCACGCTCGCGCCAGGCGTACAGGGCCCGGTACACCGCCAGTTGCTGGCGGGACAGCTTCCAGGCCAGCTTGCCGTCGCGATACATCTCGTCCGGGTCGACCTCGCGGCGCAGGTTGGCGACCAGCTCGGCGCCGTCCTCCAGCAGCCAGCCACGCTTTTCCGCGCTGAGCCGTTCGTCCAGCGCGCGATAGACCTCGACCAGGTGCTGCACATCCTCGGCGGCGTAGCGCACCTGCATGTCGCTCAGCGGGCGCTGCAACCAGTCGGAGCGAGTTTCGCCCTTGGGCAGCTCCACGCCCAGCAGCGCCTGCACCAGGCGCGAGTAGCCCATGGAAAAGCCCAGATTGAGGTAGGCCGCCGCCAGTTGGGTGTCGAACAACGGCTGCGGCAGGGTGCCGGTCAGGCGCTGGAACACTTCCAGGTCCTCGCTGCAGGCATGCAGCACCTTGACCACCGCGGGGTCATCCAGCAGCGCGGCGAACGGTGACCAGTCGCGGATGCACAGCGGATCGATCAGCGCGGCCTGCCGGCCATCACCGACCTGCACCAGGCCGGCGATCGGATAGAAGGTGTCGACCCGCATGAACTCGGTATCCAGCACCACGAAAGGCTGCGCGCGCCAGGCGGCGCACTGCTGCGCCAGCTCGGCGTCGTCGCGGATCCAGTGAATGTCGATGGCCACGCGGGTCTCCTCGATTGCCGGCACGTCGATTGCGGGCGCGCAGTATACAGCGCGTCGCGTTTTGCGCGCGGCGTCGCAAATACGGCTCGCTCGGGACGGCGGCACGCCCGGCGGGGCCGGCTGCACGCCGGTCGACAGAACCCGGAAACGGGCTCAGGCCAGGGTCAGCTCCTCGCTGACCGTCCCGGCCGGGGCGACGCCCTTGTCGAGCATGGCCTGCAGGCGCGCGCGGGTTTCGGCCATCAGCTCGGGCAGGCGCTCCACGGAATACTGGCTGGCGTCGATGGGCTCGCCGATTTCCACCTCCACCGGCATGCCCAGGTTCAGCCTCCAGGTACGTGCCGGCAGCACCTGGTGAATGCCGCGGATCGCCAGCGGCACGATGACCGCATCGGTGTCCAGCGCCAGGTGGAAGCAGCCCTTCTTGAAGGGCAGCAGCCGGCCATCGGCCGAACGGGTGCCTTCCGGAGCGGCCCACAGCACGATGCCGCTTTCCATCAGACGACGCGCGTTCTGCAGGTCGCGCACGGCCTGGTGGCGGTTGCCGCGATTGATGGAAGGGAATTCACCGGCGCGCAGGGTCTGGCCGAACAGCGGAATGGAGAACAGTTCCTTCTTGGCCAGCATGCGGATCGAGCCAGGCAGGTGGGCGAAGCTCACCGGGATGTCGTAGTGGCTGGAATGGTTGCAGAGAATGATGTAGCGGCGGCCGTCGGAGAAATCCGGCGCCTGCCCCTGCACGCGGATGTCGATGCGCGCCATGCGCAGCAGCACCCGGGCCCAGCTGCGCGCATAACGGTCGATGTGCTCGCGGCGCAGCCGGCCCACGGCGGCGCGCATCAGGATGACGCAGCAGTGATAGGCGGTCAGCAGCACACTGCCCAGGACAACCCCCACGCGGCGTGCCAGCGTGGCGCTCTCGGTGATGACAGCCAGATTAGACATGAACGCTCCCATTTCTCTGACGGGTCTATGCCAGGCGACTGGCGAAATATGACAGCCACCTTATGATGCCTGCCCTGCCCTTCGCGACACAGGAGCCACCCATGTCCTTTGCCCGCCTGCTGACTGCGCCCCAACTTGCCGAACGCCTGTCGGCGCCGGAGCTGCGCATCCTCGACTGCCGTTTCGCCCTCGACGACCCCGCCTACGGTCGTACCCGCTACGCCGAGGGGCATGTGCCCGGGGCCCAGTTCGCCGACCTGGAGCGGGACCTGTCCGGCCCGATCATCAAGGGGGTGACCGGTCGCCACCCGCTGCCGGACCCCGCCCGCCTGCAGGAGGCCCTGCGCGCCTGGGGCGTGGATCAGGACAGCACCATCGTGCTCTACGACGACGGCCCCGGCGCCTTCGCGGCGCGGGCCTGGTGGCTGCTGGCGTGGCTCGGCAAGCGTGACGGCGTGTTCCTGCTCGACGGCGGCTTCCAGGCCTGGCAGGCCGCCGGCCTGCCGGTAACCGCGCAGGTCACCGAACCGGCACGCGGGGACTTCACCGCTCGCCCGGACGCCTGCCTGGTCGTGGAGGCCGATCAACTGGGCCGGCGTCTGGCGGAGCCTGGCCTGACCCTGATCGATGCCCGTGCCCTGCCGCGCTTTCGCGGCGAGGTGGAGCCGCTGGACCCGGTCGCCGGCCACATCCCCGGCGCCCGCTGCGCTCCCTTCACCGACAATCTGGGCGCCGACGGACGCTTTCTGCCGCCCGAACAGTTGCGCCAGCGCTTCGAAAACCTGCTGGCGGGACGCAACCCCGAACAACTGGTGGCCTATTGCGGCTCGGGCGTTACCGCCTGCCATAACCTGTTCGCCATGAGCCTCGCCGGCCTGCCGCTGGCGCCGCTGTATGCCGGCTCCTGGAGCGAGTGGATCACCGATCCGGCACGCCCGGTGGCCAGAGGTGACTGAACAGTCACTCAGGGACCCTATATTTCCTTAGAGAACAAATAGTTACATTGGTAGCCCGGTTTTTTTAGCATGCTTTATCGCAACCCATTCACGGCAAGCATAAATCCTGCGAAAGCCGCGATACAGAGCGGTTTGCACCTAGAACGGGGGAATTCTTCCTGTTAGCGTCGCCCGCTCGCTTCAACTTGAAAAACCGGAGTTACCGATGAAACAAGCCTGGATAAAAACAACACTGGCTCTGGCGATTGGCGCCCTGTCGAGCCAGGCACTGGCAAACGGACTGGCCATCAACGAGCACAGCGCCAGCGGCATGGGAACCGCCTTCGCCGGCCGTTCCTCCAATGTCCTGGACGCCAGCATCGTGGCCGGCAACCCGGCCGGCATGTCCAAGCTTGAGCGTCGCGAGGTCAGCGGTGGTCTGGCGTTCATCCATGCGCTGACGGATATCGAAGCGACAAGTGCCAAGTACAAGGCAACAGACACCGCCGACGGCGACATGGTGCCTTTCTCCACCATCCCGTTCGGCTACTACGTCACCCCGGTCAACGACAAGCTGCACTTCGGTCTTGGCCTGTATGTGCCGTTCGCTGTAATCAGTGACTACGAGAAGAACTTTCAAGGCCGCTACAAGGGCCTCTACAGCGAAGTGGAAGTAGTCAACCTGCAACCCACCATCAGCTACAAGGTCAACGATCAGGTATCTGTGGGCGGTGGCCTGGTCATCAGCCGTATCTATGGCAAGTTGACCAACAATCTGACCTTTAATCCCGGCCTGTCGGACGCAGACGTTGAAATCGAAGGCGACGATATCGCCTACGGATACAATCTCGGCGTGCTGGTGGATATCAATGAACAGCTGAGCTGGGGCCTGACCTATAAGTCCCAAGTCAAATACAGCCTGGAAGGCGACACAAAGGTTAGCGATATCTCTGCATTGACCGGCATGAGTGCATTGAATGGCACCTATGACGCAACCGTAGACATCACTATGCCGGAGTCTATTGATACCTCGGTGACCTACCGTGTGGATGACCAGTGGACCCTGTACGGCGGCGCCACCTGGACACGTTGGAGCCGTCTGGATGCCTTGGTTGTTAAGAGTACCGGCGTGCCAGCCCCCTTTGACGCCAAATTTGGCAAACTCACCGAAGAGCTGAAATGGGAAGATACCTTGGCCTTTGCTGTTGGCGCTTCCTATCAGCTGAATCCGCAATGGGTGCTGCGTGCAGGTCTCGCCGTCGACGAATCGCCGACCAATGATGCCCACCGTACCACTCGCATCCCGGTGTCGGATCGCACCATTGTCTCCTTCGGTGCTGGCTGGAATATCAACCAGGACATGACCCTGGACCTGGCCTATTCCTATCTGATCGAGGATGAAGGAGAGGTCAACCAAGCCGCCACGAGCATACCCACCCCCCCGCTTGGAGCCCCCCTCACCATCCAGCCCGCTTACTCCGCTAAATACGAAAACTCCGCCCACGGCCTGGCAGCCCAGCTGACCTACCGCTTCTAAGCGGCTGTGGCGTAACGAAAAGCCGGACCCTTGGGTCCGGCTTTTTCATTTTCTGTAGGGTGGACAACGCGTTTCTTGTCCACCAAGCAGCCCGCACACAAGCGGTGGACAGAAAAACGCTGTCCACCCTACGAACGCATGCCACCCTATGCCGCCATGCGCTCGCAGGCCTCGGCGCAGGCCGTGCACGCCTTAGCGCAGGCCTGGCAATGGTCGTGTTTGTGACCGGCACATTCGCTGGCGCAGGCGCGGCAGGCTTCGGCGCACACCCGACACAGCGCTGCGGCCTGCTCGCTGTCCCGCATCATCAGCACGGCGCACAGCCGACACAGGTCCGCACAATCGCGATCCAGCTGGATGCAGCGGGCCATCATCTTCACATCCTCCTCGCGCAGGCAGGAGGTGGCGCAATGTTCGCAGGCCTCGGCACACCGGGTGCAGGCCTGGACGCAGTCTTGGTAGCGGGAATTGATCATGGGTGCCCTCCGACGGTTCAGGACAGCATGGCGCTGCCGGAACTGTTGAGACCGGACCACCCCGGACGGGTTCTGCCCCTGCGATCAGCCCTGCCAGGCGGTCACGAAGTCGCCGGGATCCAGCTCCTGCGGGGTGCGGCGTTCGCCTTCGGCACGCCCCAGGTAGATGAAGCCGACGATCTGTTCCTTCGCGCCGACGCCCAGGCCGGCCTTGACGAGGGGGTCGTGGGAAAGATCGCCGCTGCGCCAGATCGCCCCGAGGCCCAGCGCATGGGCGGCGATCACGATGCCATGGGCGGCACAGCCGGCGGAGAGCAACTGCTCGCTCTCCGGCACCTTGAAGTGTGTCTTCGGCGAGGCGATGACGACCACCAGCAGCGGCGCGCGCAGCGGCATGGCGCGGGCCTTGGCGAGCATCTCCGGCTTGGCGCCGCTGGCCGACACCGCCTGGGCGAACAGCTCACCCAGGCGCTCGCGGGCGGCCCCTTCGATGGTCAGGAACCGCCAGGGCCGCAACTGGCCATGGTCGGGGGCGCGCAACGCCGCGCGGAACAGCAGCTGGCGCTGCGCCGCGTCCGGCGCCGGGTCATGCAACCGCGGCACGGACACGCGGGTCAGCAGAGCGTCAAGAGCCTCCATGGGCCACCTCCAGAATCGATACAGGCAGCCATTCTAGTGGCCCAGGCGCCAGAAAGGGGATGTCGCGCGCGCCGCGCCCGCTCAGGCGACGCGATCGGGGGACAGGTCCGGCTGCAGCGGCGGCGTCACGGGCGGCAGGCCATGGGCGGCGCGGGCGGCATCGCAGTTCGGGTTGTGCTGACCATTGGCCCACGAGGCTTCGAACTCGCGGCAGGTGCTGGAGCGCTGTTCGTACATGGTGCAGCGCACCGAGCAGCCGACATCGCCGAGCAGCGCCACGCAGCGCGCCGGCTTGGCGTCGGTGCCGATCATGGCGGCGTGATAGGGGGAAATCTGCACGACCCGATCATCTGGCACGCTGCCGCCGGCGGAACGGCATTCGCCCCAGTAGAAGGACACACGAAAGTACGCGCAGCAAGCGCCGCATGTGAGGCAGGGGTTCTCTTGAGACATGGGGAGCAGACTCGGAAACCGGCAGAGCAGCCGGCGCTGGGCGGCTATTCTATGCATCGCATTCCGGCTGTGAAGAGGGCTGCGAAAGAATTTCGTCAGCCCTCGCCGCTCGGTTTACAGGCGGGGTCACAAGGGTAGAATGCGCCCCTCCTTTTC